>JAEUKG010000764.1 GCA_016794325.1 Myxococcales bacterium
TCGGCCCCCGCGTCGGCGGCGCCGCTCGGGCCCGCGTCGCTCGCGGCGCCGCTCGAAGCGGGGGGCGGGGGGGGCGGCGGGGCGGGCGGTGTCGACGCGCCGTCGGAGCACGCGGCGAGGGCCAAGGCGAAGAGGGGAGCGGCGAGGAGTCGTGTCGAGCGCATGCCGACGGTGTACGGCGCGCGCCGGGCTCGGTCGATGATCCGGATCCGACATCGACCCTCGCGCCGGCGACGACGGCGCGGTCAGGTCTGGCCGTTGCCCCAGGTCGGGCCTTGCGGAGGCGCCCCGGGGGGAGCGTGGCCGGGGGCCCCGAAGCCGCCCGCCGGCTGCGTGGAGTAGCTCGGCTGCGGCTGCGCGGGGTAGCCGGGCTGCGGCTGCGCGGGGTAGCCGGGCTGCGGCTGCGCGGGGTAGCCGGGCTGCGGCTGCGCGGGGTAGCCGGGCTGCGGCTGCGCGGGGTAGCCCGGCTGCATATTCGCATGGGGATAGTGCGCGGCGTGGGGCGGCTGCGGGTAGCCCTGCGGCGCCCACGGCCCGGGCGCGGGCCCTGCGGCCTGAGCCGGCGCGATGCCGACGAAGTAGACGACCGCGCCCCAGACGCCGACGAGCCCGAGGAGGATCAGGAGCCCCAGGTACGGGATGGGCAGCGCCACGCGCGCCATGTTCATGATCGTGTGGACGACGTAGAGGCCCCACCAGGCCCACACGAGCGCCTCGCTGCGGTGCGGGCTCTTCGCCTTCCACACCTGGCGCATCGCGAGCGCCGGCAGGATGACGTTGGCGAAGGGTACGAGGAACGAGAGCGCGGCGAGCGCGGGGTGGAAGCCGACGGGGCCGTGGATCTTGCGCGCCGCGGAGGCGCCCATCCCGAGGAGGACCATCGTCGCGACGACGGCGACGAAGATGAGCCCGCCGTCGACGACGGGGAGCACGTCGCGGAGCTCGTACATCGCCTCGCGCGGCATCGCCAGCTTCACGAACGACCACAGGGCCCGCAGGCCGAGGGCGCCGAGCGCCACGAAGCTGATGGGTTTCAGGGACTTCCAGGGGTCGGCGTGGAGCATCGACCATGGTACGGCCGCCGCAGGGGAGACCTCCCCGGGGGCAGGCGGATTGGCGGCCGACCCGCGCGCCGCTCCGCTAGGCTCGGAGGGGTCATGTCCACCTCGAGGAGCCTCGGGATCGCGCTCGTGATCGCGCTCGCCGCTTGCGCGCGCGGGCGGCCGATGCCCGAGGCGCCGATGCTGCCCGCGGCCGCCGCGCCGGCGCCGGCGCCGCCACCGAAGAGCGATCGGTGCGGCCTGGCGCGCGCCCTGCCGAAGCCGCTGCGCGTCGTCGCCTACCTGACCGGTGGTCGCCCCGCCCTCGACGCGCTCCGCCGCGATCTGCGAGCCCTCCTCGACCGCTACGTGGCCGAGAGCAGCGGCGGCGTGAGCTACGAGATCGTCGACGCGGGCAAGCCGTCGAACGCGGAGCGCGTCGCGGCGTCGGGGCTCGAGCCGTTCGAGGTGCAGCCCGAGGCGCCCGGCGCCGCGCCGGTCCGCGGCGTCTCGGGGCTCGTCCTCGAATACGACGGCCGCGTGGAGCGGCTGAAGGCGCTCGCGCCGTCGGCGGCGCCCGTGCTCGAGCTCTCGATCGCGAGCCGGATCTCGGAGCTCCGGGCGCTCGCCGAGGGGAGGAAGAGGCGCGTCGGCGTGGTGACCGGGCACGGCGAGGTCCCGCTCGGGGAGCCGAACCTCGTGCCGGACGGCTCGGGCCCCGACCTCCGCCGCATCCTCGCCGAGCACTTCCCGCTGTACGAGCTCGTCGACGTCGACCTCGCGCGCGCCCCCGAGGGCTCGCTCGCCGGCCTCGACGGCCTGCTCGTCCTGCAGCCGTCGGTGGACTACACCGACGCCGAGCTCCGGACGATCGACGCGTTCACCGTCCGCGGCAAGAGCCTCGTCGTCGCCGCGAGCGCGGTCAACCTCAAGGCCGGGGACGCCTCGATGCGCGCGTCGCTCTCGACCCACCGCCTCGACGCCCTCCTCCGGGGCTACGGCGTCGAGCTGCGGACCGACGCCGCGGTGGACTTCGGCCGATCGTTCGACGTCCTGGTCTACGTGAGCCAGGGCGTGCGGCGCCTGCGCTTCCCCGCCATCCTCGACGTGCGCGACGATCCCAGGTTCGGCGGAGCGTCGCGCCTCCTGGACCCGACGTTCACGCCGTTCCTCAAGATCGCGAGGGTCGCGCTGCCGTTCGCGTCGACCTTGGCCTTGCGGCCGGACGCGCAGCCGGCGGTCCCGGCGAGCGGGTTTCGCGTGCGCGCGCGCACGACGCCGAAGGCGCTGCGGCTCGTGACGAGCGAGGTGGACCTGGGCCCGCTCCGGAAGTGGAGCGCGCCGAGCGACGCCGAGCTCGCGCAGCACGCCGTCGCGGTGACGGTCGAGGGGCGGCTCCAGAGCGCGTTCGCGGACGCGCGCCGTCCGGGCGGGCCGCCGCCGGGCTCGCGGCCGTCGCGGGTGCTCGTGATCGCGTCGTCGCAGCTCTTCTACAACCCGTTCGTGCGGGCCGCGGGCTCGAGCGCGGACGGCGACACCGTGCGGCAGTTCGCGATGCCCTACGCGAACGAGGTGCTCACGAACACCATCCTCGTCGCGAAGGCGACGCTCGAGTGGATGACGATGGACGACGATCTTCGCGCCTGCGCGGACGCTCTCTCCGCCGACTGAGGGCGCCCGTCAGCCGAACCAGCACTGCCCGAGGACGGGCGCGGCGCCGGAGCGGCACGCGGCCGCGCACCGCCCGGTGCCGAGGTCGACCACCGTGCCGGCGGCGCAGGTCGCCGCCGGCGGCGGGGCGGGGGGCGCGCCGGGCAGCGTCCCCGCGAGCCCGGGCGCGGCGGCGTCGACGACGTAGGCGTGCGACATGTGCCTCCGCAGCCCGGCCTCGCTCATCCACGCGTAGCCGCCCTCGCCCCAGGTCGGGCTCCAGCTGTTGTGGAGCAAGAACTGCCGCCCGGCGGCGGTGGTGCGGTAGGCGACGATGACGACCGCGTGCTCGCCCCGGTCGCCGCTCTCGTATTCGGAGAGTATCCCGGACTGGATGCCCCGGAAGCTCCAGGCGCGGCTGTCGATCGCGATGACGGCGTACACGGCGCGGCGGCTCGCGACGGCGGACGCGACGCTCGGGCCCCACTCGCCGCGCTCGCGCGGGAGGGAGCGCACCGCGCCCACGCTCACCACGCCGCGCGCCCGCGCCCCCTCGCGCTCGGCGGCGAGGGTCGGATCCGAGCGCCAGCTCCCGGCCTGCACGCCGTAGGTGCGCTCGCACACGTCGTGATCGCGCTTGAGCTTGCACGCCTTCACCGGATCGTAGGGCCAGGTGGACTCCGTCGTGATCGGCTCGCGCATGCGGCCGGACACGGCGTCGGAGTACGTGCCCGCCGCGACGACGTGGAGCGGCGAGACGACGTCGCCGCGGCGCTGGGCGCGGAGGGAGCTCTCGAGCGCGGTCGTCAGCGCGAAGGCCCAGCACACGCCGGTCTGCTTCTGGTCCTTGATCGGACCGTCGAGCCCGAGCGCGCGCAGATCCATCGACGGCGGCGCGGTCGACGCCGGCGGGAGCACCACCTCCGGCATGCCCGGCGGAGGCTTGGGGAACACCTCGGCGCACACGGGCACGAAGATCCCGGGCGCGATCTCCACCGGCGGGCAGCTCGGCGCGGCCGCCTGCGCGGCGGCCTGGAGCCACGGCGCGAGGCCCGGCGGCGGCGCGAGGCCCGGCGGCGGCGCGGGCAGCGGCGGCAGCGCGAACGGGGGCGCCGCCTGAGCGGACGCGTTGGACGGGGCGAAGAGACCGAGGAGACCGAGACCGAGCGCGACGGCACCGGGCAAGCGCATGGATCTTGGACGCACGAGGCCGGGCGAAGGTGCACGCATCAGCGAGAAATGATCAACGAAGACGTGCGGATGTGTCGCTCTGCCACACCGCACGACGGAGGCGGAGTGCGCCGCTCGGCGGGCCTGTCGCGCGAGGTGCGCGGCCCACCGCGAACGGCGCTCGTGTACGCTCGGTGCGCGGTGAGCCGGGACGAAGTGATCTGCTACACCGACGGATCGTGCAAGGCGGCCGAGGGCGCGCCCGGCGGGTGGGGCTTCGTGATGAAGCCGCCGAAGGGGCCGCCGGTCGAGGGGTGGGGCAGCGCGAAGGGGACGCTCGCCAAGGTGATGGAGTACCGCGCGGTGGCCGAGGCGCTCGCGGTCGTGCCCGAGGGCGCGCGGGTCGTGGTGATGTCCGACAACCAAGCGCTCGTGGAGGCGCTCTCGCGATCGCTGCCGAGCTTCCGCGAGGCCGGCTTCGCCAACGTCGATCCGCTCGTGGTCGACAGCGTGCGCCGCATCGACGCGCTCGCGGCCGAGCGGCGCCTCACCGTGCGCTACCAGTGGGTGCGCGGTCACTCCGGCAACGCCGGCAACGAGCGCGCGGACGCCCTCGCCGCGCAAGGAGCGCGCGCGGCGAAGGCGGAGCTCACGGCGAC
>JAEUKG010000769.1 GCA_016794325.1 Myxococcales bacterium
ACCCCCAGGCGCGGCTGGTCGAGGGCATGACGCTCCAGCTCTTCGTCCCCGACGGCGTCGACCTGTCGAAGACGGTGGCCCAAGCGGCGGGCTGCGCCGTGTAGGAGGTCGAGGTGCTGAACCCGGAGCTCCGCGCGGGCCGGACGCCGCCCGCGGGCGCCGACTATCCCGTTCGAGTGCCCGCGGGCAAGGGGGCGATCGCCGCCGGAAACCTCGCCAAGGGCCGGCGCGAGGCGCCGGCGCACGAGCGGGTCACGGTCCGCTTCGGCGAGACGCTCGCCGAGGTCGCCGCCGCACACAAGGTGCCGGTCGCGAAGCTCATGGAGCTGAACGGCATCACCGCCGGCGAGGTCGTCCGCGGGGGCACGGTGCTGCTCGTCCCCAAAGCCGGCGACGCGCCCGGCGCCGGGGCCGCGCCTCCGGCCGCGCCCGCGGCGAAGCCCGTGGTCGTCGTCCCGCCCGACGTGTTCGTCTACCCCGACCGAAAGCGTGTATTTTACAGGGTCGTCACCGGCGACACCCTGAAGGACGTCGCCAACCAGTTCAAGGTCACGGTCGACGAGATCCGGCGCTGGAACGAGATCGACCCCCAGGCGCGGCTGGTCGAGGGCATGACGCTCCAGCTCTTCGTCCCCGACGGCGTCGACCTGTCGAAGACGGTGGCCCTCGCCGACCGCGACGTCGTGCCCCTCACGGCGGGCACCGACGAGTTCTTCAACCACTTCGAGGAGCGCGGCCGCAAGCGCCAGACGGTGAAGGCCAAGGCCGGCGAGACCCTCGAGCAGGTGGGCAAGCGCCACCAGGTCAGCGGCTCGCTCATGGAGCGCATCAACCGCCGGCCGCGGGCCGACGTCCTCAAGGAGGGCGAGCTCGTCGTCGTCTACACCGCGCCCACCACGACCCCGCCCGCCCACGCGTCGCGCGCGGTGGCGCCGTGGCCCGCGCCGCCGGCCCCGTCGTCGCCGCAAGAAGAGCTCGCGCCGCTGCCCTGATGCGGAAGGCCGCCTTGACAGGGCGGGGGTCGCGCATCAAGCTCTCCAGGACCTCATCAAGGTTGGTGCTCGGCTAGACGCTCACGGCTCACACGTTTCCAGTCTCGAAGCTCTCGAAGCTCCCACGAGCGCGCTCGTCGCGCGGTGGCGGCTCGTCGTTCGAGCGCTGGGCGATGCCGGCATCGCGCCACGCCCTTCGAGGCGGGCGCGTCCGTCTGCTGGAGCCGTCCGGAGTTTCGGCGCGCCCCGAGCGCGCCCTCGTTGCGGGGTGGTAGGAGCGGCTCCTGCGCCGGGATAGCCTCCCGGAGAGGCCTGTTCGATTCGGGCCCCCGCACCCGCGCGCGCCGCGCGCTCCGAGGAGGAGCCGCGCCCCGGCGCCTCGTCCCCCTCTCGTCGTGTCCCCGAGGCCCGCCCGCGCCGCGTCCGCGTGAGGCTCGCCGACGAAACCCGCCGCGACGTCGCGCTCTCGAGCGCCGACGGCCGCGGCGAAACGACCAGGAAGACGACGATGACGATTTTGGACCGAAGCACGATCCGGGAGGAGATCTCCCTCCTCGGACGCGAGAACATGGAGCTCAAGCGCGCGCTCCGCGCGACGTGGACGAAGCCGATGGCCGACGAGCAGAGGAGGAGGGTCACGCTGCGCGCGCGCAT
>JAEUKG010000789.1 GCA_016794325.1 Myxococcales bacterium
AAGAGCTTTGGGCGCGAGCGACGGGCCGATCGCGCCCGCGCCGCGCCGCGTCGGCGCCGACCGCGGAGGTGCGCTGATGGCCGATCGTGCGATGCAACGCGCGATGGTCGCGGCGTGTTTCGGGCGCATCCCGGACGAGAGGCTCACCGCGGGGCTCGGAGAGCTCCTGCGCGAGAGCGGCGTGGCCGCCGACGACGCCGACGCGATCCTGGGCGCGTCGCCGCGGTTCTGGCTCTACCGTCGCCTCGTCCGCGGCAACCTCCTCGACATCGTGCAGCGCATGATGCCGCGCGCGCGCGCCCGCATCAACGAGGCCGCGGGCGGCGCCTTCGACGCCGTCGTCGACGCGTTCTTGGAGGAGGTCGGCCCGCGCACCCACCACCTGCGGGACGTGCCGACCGAGGTGCTCGCGTGGGCGTCGCCTCGCTGGGCCGCCGATCCCGCGGTGCCGAAATACGCGATCGACCTCGCCGTCTACGAGCTCGCCGAGTTCCAGATGGGCGTGGCGGTGGGACCCGCCGAGGCGCCGCCGGTGTCGGACGTCGTCGTCGATCGCCCGCTCTCGTTCGCCGAGACCAAGCGCTTGCTCACCCTCGAGCACGCGGTGCACGAGCTGCCGGAGGCGGTCGCCGATCGCACCGTCGCTCGCGCGGAGCGCACCCACCTCCTCGCGTACCGCGACGCCGCCGACGTGGTCCGCTTCCTCCACCTGACGCCGCTCGCGGCGGCGATCCTCGAGCGGCTGTTCGACGGCCAGACGCTCGCGGAGGCCCTGCCGAGCGCGTGCGCGAGCCAAGGCGCCGCGCTCTCGGACGGGATCCTCGCCGACACCGCCTCGCTCCTCGCCGATCTCGCGGAGCGCGGCGTCTTCCTCGGCGCGCTCGCCTGACGCCGCTCGGCTCCGCGCCGCTCAGCGGCCCGCGCCGGTGCCCTGGCCGCGGTTCGCCTGGGCCGCGGAGACCTCTTCGAACTCGTGCTCGAAGTGGCTGAGCTGCTCCTGGACGATGCCGAGGTTCTGGTCGTTCATCTCGCTGGCCTCGGCGCGCCCGAGGTCCTCCATCTGCCGCGCGATCTCGTGGAGCTTGTCGCAGATGAGGCCGAGCTTCGCGCGGTCGACCTTGCGCCGGTCCTTGCCGCCGAAGGTGGTGCGGTACTCCTCGAAGAGCTCGTTGGCGGCGCCGCCGAGCATGCCCATGAGATCGGCCATCTTGGTGCCGCGCCGCGCGGCGCGGATCTCGTCGAGCTCGGCGCGGTAGAGCTGCAGCTGGGCGCGGACGATCTCGAGGTTCTTCGCGTGGAAGTCGACGTTGTAGCCGCTCTGGGCGATGCGGACCATCCGGTCCTCGATGATCTCGAGCGAGTCGATGAGGCGCACGAGGAGCGCGGGGCGCCGGGTCGCGCGCGACGCGCCGGCGAAGTGGTCGCGGTAGACCGAGAACTGGTTGTTGGCGAGGGTCGCGAGCAAGTTCGCGCGCTCCTCGTGGGTGCCGGTGGTCTGCGCCTCCGAGATGGCGAGCGCCTCCTGCTTGTACATCTGCGTGTTCTGGGCGACGAGGGCCACGTCGCCCGCGAAGGGATCCCGCGGCGGGTCGCCCGCGAGCGCGACCATCTCTTCGTGGATCTTCTTGAGCTCCTCGACCATCTCCTCGAGCAGGAGCGCGTCGCGCGTGTTGCGCGACTGGCCCGCGAAGTGCCGCCCGTAGCGCGCGAAGATGAAGTTCGCCTTGGTGGCGAGCGCGCCGAACGGCTCGAACTCCGGCCCGGCGGCCTTCGCCTGCTCGATCGCGCGCTTCTCGGCCTCGTAGACGGCGAGCGACCGCTCGACCTCTTCGGCGATCGCGGCGAGGTCTTTGCCGCGCGCCGCGGCCGGGATCTGCTCGGCCTCGCTCGCGACGGCCCGCAGGCGACCGATGAGCTTGTCGAGGAGCCCGAGGTCGCGCGAAATCCGCGACTGGCCGGCGAAGTGCTCGTCGTACTCCTTGGAAATCGCGGACAGCTCGGTCGTGAGGCGATCGGAGAGTGCCATGGCGGTATGGCTAGCACGCCGCGCCCGACGATTTCAGCTAAAACCCGCGGTTCGTCCCGAAGACCAGGCGGACGCTCGAGATCTTGGTCCCGTCGGCGAAGGTCTCGGTCCCGAGGCCGGTCAGCACCTCGAAGGTGTGGTCGGGGGAGCCGATCGTCTCGATGCCCACCGCCGACGAGAGGCGGAGGAGGTTCCAGTCGAAGTCCTTCAGTCCCGCGCCGAAGACGTTGCCCGTCGCCACCTGGATGGTGCCGTCGAGGCCGGCCCAGATGGGCCAGCGGTACTTCAACGTCGACACGGCCGCGCTGCGGTCCATCAGGCGTCCGGAGAGGTAGGCGCGCATGAGCCCGCCGCCGCCGAGCTGCACGAGCTCGGTGAAGGGGACGGGCTCACGGCCGAGCGGATCGGCGAAGAGCAGGCTCACCGAGAGGCTCACCGTGCGCTGGTGGCCGGTGAGGTCGGCGAACGCGCCGGCGGTGCCGCCGTAGCGGACCCACGTGGACTGCGAGCGGGTGACGTCGGCGGCCAGCTCGCTCTCGAGCTCGAGGCGGAGCCCCGTCTGGGGCTCGGGGCGCGGCTTGCGGGTGTCGACGGTGAGCTCCGCGCGCTGGAAGCCCGCGGTGTAGCCCGCGAAGCCCGGCGGCAACGTCGCCTTGCCCTCCGCGGCGCGGCTGACGAGGCTCGGATCGTCGCAGCAGCTCGCGTCGCGGAAGCTCGCGTAGCGGAGGCCCGAGAGGGCGCGGAAGCGGCTCCCACGCCAGTAGGTGACGTCGAAGACCGGGCCGCCCTGGATCCGGTCCACGCCGTAGCGGGTCCTGTCGCGATCGAGCGTGCGCGGGCCGATGCCGCCGAAGAGCTGGTCGGGGCGGTGCGACGCGTCGACGCGGAGATCGACCCGGGACGACTTGTCTTTGTCGAGCCAGATGCGGTCGGCGACGGTCCCTTGCAGCCAGTCGAGGCCGAACGTGGAGCCGTGGAACCGGAGGTCGTGCCCGCTCCCGAGGAAGTCGTCCCAGAACGCGTACAGGCCCACGCTCGCGCGGAAGCCGAAGTCGATGAAGGCGGTCGGGACGACGCCGATCTTCTTCTCCTCGCCGAAGAGGAAGAAGTCCTTCACGACCGAGGCCCACTGCTTGCGCTCGGCGGTGGTGATGACCCACGCGAGCGGTCGGCGGACGAGGTACTCGCTGACGACGTAGAAGGGGAAGAGGAGGACCCGCGGCACCCAGAGCGCGGCGTCGCCGACGGTGGCGGGCTCCTCGCCGCGGCCGTCGTAGTCCGGGACCGCGCGCGCGGGGGACGACGTCGAGGGATCGCTCGACGCGGCCGAAGGAGCCGCTGGGGCAGGCGCCGCGGGCGCCGTCGGCGCGGCCTCCGTCGCGGTCGGCGGCGGCGCGGCGAGCGGGGCCACGTCGTCCGCGGAAGCGCGCCCCTCCCACGCGACGAGTGCCGCTGCGGCGAGGGCGATCGAGAGCGAGCGACGCACACCCGCACGCTACATCGTGCGGGGGCGCCGGCCAACCCTTCGTCGACGGTCACTCGTCGAGGTTGAAGGTGAACTTGGACGTCTGGCCCTCGGCCAGCGTCACCGTCGCCGTCTTCGTCGGGCGCCCGTTGGGCGGCTCGCACTTGAGCTGGTGGGGGCCCACCGGCAGGTCGAGCGCGGGCAGGGGGGTCGGGCCCTTGGCCGTCTTGTCGACGGTGATGGCGCACCAGCCCGGGGCCGCGGCGATGACGAGGCGCCCCGACCCCTTGGCGATGGGGCCGAGCTTCTGCTGGGCGATGGGGAGCGCGTCGATGCTGATGACGGGCGGCTCCGACGACGAGGAGGCCGTGGGTTGCGCCGAGCCCGTGGCGGTGGGCTTGCCGGTGACGTTGACCGCGGGCGTCTTGACGTCGGGGGAGGGGCGCAGCCGGATCGACAGCGTGACGCCGATCACCGCGCCGACGGCGATCACGAGGAACGCCGCGGCGATGAGCAGCGGCAGGCTGTTCTTCGGTTTGTGGGTGAACGTGATCGACGCGTAGGACGGGTTCGGCGTCGGCCACTGCGAGGGGTACTGCGGCTGCGCGGTGCCCGGCGGCGGGGTGGACGCCGGCGGGGGCTTGTCGCTCGGGCGGACGACCGGCAGCGCGTTGGTCGCGTCGGGGTCCGGGCGGAGGCTGCGGGCCTGAGGCTGCGGCAACCGCATCGACGAGCTCTCGAGCTCGGGGAGCGCGTTGTAGAGCATCTCGGCGACGGTATCGAACGACGAGATGCGCTTCTCGCGGTCGGGCTCGAGGCAGGCGCGGACCACGCCGCGGAGCGCCTCGGGCATCTCGGGGGCGCACTCGTCGACGCTCTTCGGCGGCTTCGTGGCGATGGTGACGATGAGCTGGTTGAAGTTCGCGCCCTCGTAGGGGCGGTAGCCGCTCAGCGCCTCGAACATGATGGCGCCGAACGCGAACACGTCGGTGCGCCCGTCGAGGTTCTGGTCGCCGCGGGCCTGCTCGGGGCTCATGTAGAGCGGCGAGCCGAGCACGGTGCCGGCCACGGTGAGCGCGTGGTTGACGTCGTCCTCCAGGAACTTGGAGACGCCGAAGTCGAGCAGCTTCGGGACCACCGCCCCCGACTTGTCTTTGTGGAGGAAGATGTTCGACGGCTTGAGGTCGCGGTGGACGACGCCCGCGCGGTGCGCGGCGGCGAGCGCGCGCGCGACCTCGACCATGACGAACGTGAACTCGTGGAGCGACATCGTCGGGCTCTGCCGACGCAGCGCCACCTCGAGCGGGACGCCGGTGAGGAGCTCCATCACCAGGAACAGGCCGCCGTCTTCGGTCTGGCCCACGTCGAGGACGTCGATGATGTTGCCGTGGTTGATGCGCGCCGACACCCGCGCCTCTTTCATGAAGCGCGCCGCGGCCTCCGGCGTCTTGGCGACGGCCGGATTCAGGAACTTGATGGCGAAGTACCGCTCGGTAAAGACGTTGGTGGCAGACCACACCGTGGCCATGCCCCCGCTTCCGAGGAGCTGGTTCAGCCGATACTTCCCGGCGATGACCTGCCCAGACTGCATTTTCTCCCCGCTCCCAGATCCCTCTCCCACGACTGTCGTCTCGTTCGGCCCGCCCTCGAGCCGACGCTCCCTCTCGCTCCTAGAGTGTCATGCCTCCGTCGATGACCAACGTGTGTCCGGTGACGTAGCTCGCCGCGTCGCTGGCGAGGTAGACGGCCCCGCCCGCGATCTCCGAAGGTTGGGCATACCGGCGCTGCGGCGTGCGCTTGATGACCTCGTCGAGCAGCGCGTCGTTCTTCAAGACCGCGGAGGCGAACTTGGTGTCGACGAAGCCCGGCGCGATGGCGTTGACGCGGATGTTCGAGGCCGCGAGCTCGTAGGCGAGCGTCTTGGTCATCGAGATGACCGCCGCCTTCGTCATCGAGTACACGCCCTGGAACGGCGACGCGACGAGGCCGGCCACGCTGGTGATGTTCACGATGGCCCCCGGGGCGTTGCGCTCGCGCAGGTGCCGCGCCACCTCGCGCGCCATCATGAAGTAGCCCTTCACGTTGACCTCGAACGTCTTGTCCCAGGCGCCCATGTCGACGTCGATCATCGGGCCGAAGTAGGGGTTCGTGGCGGCGTTGTTCACGAGGACGTCGACCTTGCCGAAGCGCGCGACGGCGGCGGCGACGAGCGCCTTCACGTCGTCCTCGCGCCCGGTGTGGGCGGCGACCGCGAGCGCGTTGTCGCCGATCGACTGCGCGACGGAGGCGAGACCGTCGATCTTGCGCGCCGCGACGACGACCGACGCGCCAGCCTCGGCCATGCCGCGCGCGATCGCCTCCCCGATGCCGCGGCTGGCTCCGGTGACGATCGCGACCTTACCGTCGAGCTTGGCAGAAGCGCCCATCTGGGCCGGCTCATAGCACGGAACACCCGCTCATGGCGGAACATGTGTACTTTTGTGAGGCTCCAACACCGCACGTGCGGCCTCGTGGTCGCTCCCCTGACCATGTGCGGCGCCGGCGCGGCCACCAGCCCCAGCGACTTGCCGCGTTGCGTCAACGGCGTCGATCAGCCAACGAACGCGCCAAGGCTCCGGAATCGCTCGTAGCGGTCGTCGACCAGCTGATCGGGCGACTTGGCGAGGAGCTCGGTGAGCGTCGTGTGCAGCGCCGCGTCGACCAGCTTGGCGGCCGCAGCCGCGTCTTGGTGAGCGCCGCCGGCGGGCTCCTCCACGACCCGATCGACCACGCGCAGGCGCAGAAGGTCCGGCGCGGTCATCCGGAGCCGCTCGGCGGCCTCGTCGGCCTTGTTGCCGTCCTTCCACAGGATCGAGGCGCAGCCTTCCGGGGAGATGACGCTGTAGGTGCCGTATTCGAGCACCTGCACGCGGTTGGCGACGCCGAGCGCGAGCGCGCCGCCGCTGCCGCCTTCGCCGATGATCGTCGCGATGACGGGCACGCGCGCGCGGGCCATCGCCGCCAGGCACGCGCCGATGGCCTCGCTCTGGCCGCGCTCTTCGGCGCCGATGCCGGGGTAGGCGCCGGGGGTGTCGATGAAGGTGAGGATCGGCATGCCGAAGCGGCTCGCGAGCTCGTACATCCGGCACGCCTTGCGGTAGCCCTCGGGGTGGGGCATCCCGAAGTTGCGCTTCACGTTGTCCTTGGCGCCGCGGCCCTTCTGGTGCCCCACCACCACCACGCTCCGGCCGCGATAGCGCGCGAGCCCGCAGACGATCGCCGCGTCGTCGCCGAAGGACCGATCGCCGTGGAGCTCCAACCACTCGTCGAAGAGGTGGCCGATGTAGTCGAGGGTGTAGGGTCGGTTGGGGTGGCGCGAGAGCTGGACCTTCTGCCAGGCCGACAGGTCCGAGAACAGCTCCTTGGCGAGCCGGCCCGCCTTCTCCTCCAGGCGCCGAAGCTCGGGCAGGAACTGCCGGTCTTGCTCGGCGAGCGCGCGCAGCTCGCGCACGCGCGTCACGAGCTCCACCACGGGCTTCTCGAAGGGTAGGACGAACGCGGCCATGTCGCCGCGCTTGGACTAGCACATCAAGGAACGACGCGGAACGCCGCCTTCGCCTCGGCGCCGCGCGCCTTGACCGTCACCGTCGCTTCGCCCGCCTTTCCGGTCGAGACGTACTCGACGTCGGTCGCCCCGAGGAGGACCGACGTGTCGGGTGCGAGGACGGTCTTGTCCGAATATTCGTGCCCGACGCCGTGCTGGGTGAACACCACCTGCGCGCCGGTCGCGTCGAAGACCTTGGCCTCGAGCTCGACTTTGTCGCCTCGCGTCACGACGTAGGCGCCGCTCGCGTCGGGGAGCAACTCGCGCGAGTCTTTGCCGGCTCGGACGCGGAGATCGATCCGCGCCGCGGCGCGCACCTTCACCGGGATCTGATCGACCACCACGCCGCGCGCGTCGCGGAGCGAGAGCTTCCCGTCGCCGGAGCGGCGAGTCTGGAGGTCGACCTTGCGGGTGCACGATTTCGTCTCGCCCGCCTTGCACGTGAGCTCGACCCCGCCGGTCGCGCCGCTCCGGCCGTCGCGCTGGCTGCACGAGCACGACTCCGTCTGCTCCTGCACCGCGGCGAGGTCGCTCGGCTCGAAGACGAAGTTGAAGTGGCTGTCGACGTCGCCGCCCTTGGCCGCGATGCTCACCGCGGAGCCCTCGAGGGCGGGCCGCTCGAGATCGCACCCGAAGGTGCACTGGCTCGACTGGTACTCGAACCGCATCACGCCGTTCTCTCCCGCGGAGTCGGAGCCGAGGCTGAGGCTGCAGGCGGCGGTGGCGGCGGCGACGAAGGAAGCAAAGACCCACGAAGGCAAGGCGCGCATGGAAGGACCTCTCGACGGAAGCAGACGAAAGAAGCCGACGTCACGCGCCGGCACCCCCGGTGAAGAGCAACCGCCGTTCCACGCACACTCGCGCGTAAGTGTTCGAAAAGACGAGGCCTTGGCGCTGTGCCCCCTGGCGCGGGCGTCATGGTGAGGGAGCGGCGCGACAGCAGCTCAGGGGCGCACCACGCGGAACTGCAACGCGCGAGTCGCCCCGGCCGCCTTCACCACGAGCGAGGTCTCGCCGGACTGCTTCGCGACGATCGACTCGGCGTCCGAGCTCCCCAAGATCGCCTCGCCGAGGTCGGTCGACGGCGCGAGCACCGCGCGGTCGGCGTATTCGTGCGCGACGCCGTGCCGCCCGACGCGGATCGGCTTCTTGGCCGCGTCGAGGGGCTCGGCGCGGACGCGGACCTTGTCGGAGACGCGGACGCGGTAGACGTCGCCGTCGGGCACGACGCCGGAGTAGTCTTTCTCGGCGGGGCCGCGCTTCGAGACCTCGATCCGCATGTCGGAGGCGCTCGCCACGCGGACGGTGACCCGATCGATCTCCTTGCCGGTCTTGGCGTCCCGGACGACGACCTTGCCCTCGCCGGGCGCGTTGCCGAGCAGCGTGACGTGGCGGAACGCCTCCTTCGTCTCCCCGGGGGCGCACGGCATGTCGAGGTCGACGTCGCGGGTGGTCGACTTGGCGTCGACGCAGTGGGCGTACTCCCTCTGGCCGGTGACGCTCGCGACCGAGCCTTCGAAGGTGAAGGTCACGTGCCCGGAGCTCGGGCCGTCGACGATCGCGACGTCGCCCTCGGAGCCGGTGAGGAACGGCTGGTCGAGCGGGCAGGCGTTCAGGAAGATCCCGCACCCCGCGTCGCCGTATTGGAAGCGCAGCGTGCCGGAGTCACCGGGCGTCGACGGCGGAGGCTCCGAGCTCTCCACCGTCACGCTGCACCCGCCGAGCGCCACACTCGCGAACACCACCGCCGTCGCCCAAGACCACCGAATCATCACCGAGACCGCTCCTTCCGGGGCCACCCTGGCCACGCGAGGAGGAATTGCAGCGGGCGTTCCAGCGAGCGGAGCCGCAGGAAATCGCGGCAGAACGCGGCTCTCGGCGCGTCCGCCGCCGACAACGGTGTCGTGGACTGTGCGCGATCCAGGCCCGAGGCAGGGCCAGGTGCGCCGCCGCGGGGCTCAGCCCACCTTGGCGACGGCGCTCGGCTTCTCGCGCTTCACGTTGAAGATGCGGAGCGGCTTCTCTTTGCCCTTCAGGTGGGCGGCCGGGAGCTCCTCCACCTCGAAGCGCGGACCGAGCCTCGCGTAGGTGAACTCGCTCACGATGATCTGGCCGGCTTGGGCGATGCCGCAGAGCCGCGCGCTCGTGTTCGCGGTGTCGCCGATGACGGTGTACGAGAGCGCGCGGGAGCTGCCGACGTAGCCGGAGACGAGGGGCCCGGTGTGCAGCCCCATGCCGATGGCGAGGGTGGGGCTGCCGGTCTCGAGCCGCTTGCGGTTGAACTTGCCCAGGATCTCCATCTGGTCGAGCGCGGACTGGACGCCGCGGATGGCGTCGTCCTCGTGCGAGAGCGGCGCTCCCCAGAACGCCATGATGCCGTCGCCCATGAACTTGTCGAGCGTGCCCTCGTACTTGAAGATCTGCTCGACCATCAGCTCGAAGTACTCGTTCAGGAGCTCGAGGACGGAGCCGGCGGTCGCGCCCTCGCTCATGCGGGTGAAGCCGCGGATGTCGCTGTTGAAGACGGTGCACTCGGGGACGTGCACGCCGCCCTTCTTCACCTCGAGCTTGCCGCTGATCACCTGCTCGGCGACGTTCGGCGAGAGGAGGCGAGAGAAGCGCTCGCGGGTGACGATCTCGTGCTCGATCTTCTTCGTGAGCAGCGTGTTCTCGATGAACATCGCGGCCTGGTTGCCGACGGCGGTGACGATCTCGAGGTCCTTCTGCTGGAACTGCGCGAGCGACTCGGAGTCGAGCCAGATCGCGCCGAGGACGTCGTTGTCGTGGAGGAGCGGCACCACGATCGCGCTCGAGATCCGGTTCAGGATCATCGATTTGCCCTTCGACGCGGCGAAGTCCATCGACGCGTCGTGGGTGAGCACGCTCGCGCGCTCCTTGATGACGTGGGAGAGGATCGTCGACGAGACCTGGATCGGCGCGTCGGTCCCGTCGCGGCGGTGCGCCGCGCGGGGCTGGAGCGACTGGTCCTCCTCGCGCAGGAGGATGACGCCGCGGTCCGCGTTGACGAACTTGAACAGCGCGACGAGGATCTTGTGGAGGAGCTGCTCGAGATCGCGCTCGAGGCCGATGTCGCGCGAGAGCTCCCAGGTGAGGCGCAGGCGCTCGTAGTCGACCTTGAGCTGCTGAGCGTCGTGCTTGATCTGGTCGAACGGGAGGAAGCCCTTCGTGGTCGCGGCGATCTGGGTGCCGATCGCGCGCGCCGAGTCGAGGACGTCGACGCGGGTGCCGCCGAAGCTCGGGGGCTTCTGCGCGAAGGCGCGCGGCGGATACTGCTGCGTGCCGCCCTGCTGCGGCTGCATCGGCATCTGGGGCGCGCCCGGCTGCTGAGGGTACGGGGCGCCAGGCTGACCCGGTCGGTATTGCTGCTGCGGCCCCGGCGGCGGCTGCGGCGCCCGGCTCGGCGCGCCCTGCGGCGGCACCGGCGGGTGCGACGGCCCGCCCATCATGTGCTGGCCCTGCATGCCCGGCTGCCCGGGCTGCTGGTGGGTCGGGGGCATGCCCGAGTGCGGCTGCCACTGCGACGGCGGCGGCGGCATCGGGTAGCTGCCGTGCGCGCCCGGCGACAGGCCGAGCGGGTAGAGGTTCAGGTCGAGCCCGGAGCCGTCGTCGTAGCGCGCCCGGGTGGAGCCGAGCGAGATCTCGTCGCCGTGCTTGAGCATCAGCTCGCCGCGCACGCGCTCGCCGTTGACGTAGGTGCCGTTCAAGCTCCCGAGGTCGCGGAGGATGAACCCGCCGTCCCGCTGCTCCAAGATGCAGTGCTCCTTCGAGACGATCTTGTCGAGGAGCTGGATGGAATTGTTCGGATGCCGGCCTAGGCTGTTGATGGGACGAAGCTCGATTGCCTGTGTCCCCTCGGCGGTCGCGAGGATTAAGCGGGCCATACCTAGTCGAGTCATCGTAGCCTGGTCCGTGGCTCCGCAATAGCCTCATCGGTGGCCCTCGAGGGCGCCACCGGTGACATGTAGGGAACCGTAAGGAGCAACGGGCCGGGCGCGAATATTCCCGGTGAATCCGCGCGTCCCCCGTCCCCGAGCGTGGATGGGCGGGGCCGAACGCTCGAAAACCGGGCCAAACCGGCGCGCGGCGCGCCGGCGGAGAATTCGTCGTCGCCGACGCTCGGCTGCCACGCATAGAGTAGAGGGACCATGGCGCGACGCCGCTCTTCCCCATCCGTCTCTGCCGGCGCAGGCGCCGGCTCTGGCCCCGGCTCTCGGGGCACGGCGACGCCGCCCGCGGCGCCGAGCTCCGCGGGGCGCGGCCGCGGCCGGGCGTCCAAGCCCACGCTCGAGTTCCCGAGCGAGAAGAAGAAGAAGGTCGATCGCGAGGCCGACTCGTCGCCGAGCGTCGCGGCGACGGCGAGCCCGGGGCCGGACGCGGCGGCGGAGGCCGCGGGGGCGCGGCCGTGGCACGAGGCGGTGGCGAAGACGAGCGCGCGCGTCGAGTTCACCATCGCCGCGCCTTCGGTCACGCTCCACACCGACCCCGGCCTCCTCCCCGAGAAGCCCCGCGAGAGCGCGGGGCTCTTCGAGATCGTGGGCACGGTCGCGCGGCGCGCGCTCGGGCTCGGGCTCGCGGCGCGCGAGCCGAGCTTCCACGTCTTCGTCGCCGCCCACCCCGAGGTGATGATCGAAGACGACGTCGTTCGCTTCGCCGAGCGCTACATGCAGGGCCGCGAGTCGCCGCCCGATCTCGTCTACGTGCACGACTTCGAGCGGCCCGAGGCCCCGAAGCCCCTCATCTTGCCGACTGGCGCCGGGCCCGCCCTCGTGGCGGCGATGGACGCGCTCATCGAGCGCCTGCGCCACGAGATCATCGAGGCCGCGACCGCCGACGAGATGCAGTCGTCGCGGCGCGAGCTCGCCCGCCAGCTCGAGGCGACGAACCGCGAGGTGATCACCGGGCTCGAGAGCACGGCCAAGGGCCTCGGCTTCGGCATCCGCACCATCCAGGGCGCGGTGCAGACGTTCCCCGTCTTGCACGGCAAGCCGGTGAGCCCCGAGCAGTTCGCCGTCTTGGACGAGATGACGAAGAAGGCGCTCGGCGAGGCGGAGGACAAGCTGACCCAGGAGGTCGAGAAGGCGGCGGAGCTCGTGCGCTCGACCGGCGAGCGCTTCCAGATGGAGCACGGCGCGAACCTCCGGCGCATGGCGGAGGCGATCATCGAGCGCGGCATCCAGGAGCTGGTCCTCGCGTTCGGCGGGATCAGCGACGCGGTCTCGGCGTATTTCGCCGAGGTGCAGAAGGCGCTCGTCGAGGACTGGGAGGATCTCGTCGAGGAGGAGGAGCCCGGAGACGGCGAG
>JAEUKG010000805.1 GCA_016794325.1 Myxococcales bacterium
GTCACCGTCATTTCGAACCGTGGGCGCGCAGCATCTCACGGATCGCGCTCGCGGGGTCTTCGTCGCGATCGAACGGCGTCGGAAGCGCCGCCCCGGTCGCGACCATCGTGCACACGTCGCCGATCACCATCTCGTAGCCCCAGGCGCGCGCGTGGGCGAGCGCGTCGCCCGGCGCCGGCACCACCACGCACGCGACGCCCGCCGCTCGCAAGGCCCCGGCCCGCGCGGACGCGGCCGGCCCCGTGAGGACGACGCGGCCGCGCCCTCGGTCCTCGATGGGCGGCAGCGCGAGCGCGAGCGCGTCCAACACCACGCCGAACCCCACCGCCGGGTGCGGCGCGCCGTAACGACCGAGGAGGTCGTCGTACCGCCCGCCGGCGGCCACGGGCTCCCCCGGCCCCGGCGCGACGGCGTGGAAGACGACGCCGGTGTAGTAGTCGAAATGCCTCACCTCGCCGAGATCCACGACCAGGCGCGGGACGGCGTCGCGCTCGGTGAGCGCGGCGTGCAGCGCCCCGAGCTCGTCCACGAAGGGCGAGGCGGGCGTGCCGGCCAGCGCGCGGCGCGCCTCGACGAGCACGGAGGCGTCGCCGGTGAGCTCCGCGAGCGCGCCGAGCGCGGCGGCGTGCGGCCCTCCCTTGGCGGCAGCCCGCGCCGCGGCGGCGTCGCGCGCGCCGAGCGCCCGGGTGACGTCGGCGAGCGCGTCGGGCGCGAGGTCGGCCACGAGCGACCGGACGATGCGTGTATCTTGCAAGTCGAGCGCGAACTTGGTGAGCCCGACCGCCCGGAGCGCGGCACCGAGCAGCGCGACGAGCTCGATCTCGGCGTCGTGGCCGTGGACCCCGACGAGCTCGGCGCCGAACTGGGGGATCTGCCGGTGGGGGCGAGCCCGCCCCGCGCGCCGGCGCACGACGGTCGCCTCGTAGAAGAGGCGGATCGGCGGCGGTCGATCGCCGAGGCGGGTGGCGATGAGCCTGGCGATCTGGGGAGTCACGTCGGGGCGCAGGGCCGCGATCTCGCCCGACTCGGGCTCCACGAAGCAGAGGACGTCGCCGGCGCCGCTGCGCCCGAGGCCGCGCTCGAGGGTCTCGTACAGCTCGAACGCGGGCGGGATGACCGGATCGTAGCCGTGCAGGGTCGCGGCGTGGGCGAGCGCGTGGGTGAGGTCACGCCTCGCGCGCGCCTCCTCGGGGAGGAGGTCGCGCATGCCGATCGGGAGCGGGTGGAGCGGCGGCGCGGTCACGGGGGCCATCTCTCACACGACGGGGGCGCCGCGTCAAACGGCTGCGCCCACCCGCGACGGCGACGCGACGCTGCCGCTCGAGGGCTGTCCGAGAATGGACAGCGTTTGCCTCGTCGTCACGGCGGCGATCGCGCCTCCCCGCCCTGGAAATGCGCGAGTGCGCGCCTCCGTCGCGCCTGAAATCGGCGTCCGCAGTCGCGCTCTGGACGCCTCTTCAGAACGCCGCGGCCGCCGACAGCGAGGCGCCGCCGGGGGTGAAGGCGGGCGCGATCGCCGCCTTCTTGCCGCTCGGGAGGATGAAGAAGAGCGCGACGCCGGAGGCGACGAGCGCCCCGCCGGCGATGAAGGAGACCGTCGAGATCGTGGCCATCGACTGCCCGCGGCTGAGCGCCGCGTTGCCCTCGGCGGTCGTGCACTTCTTGTTTGGTGTGTTGCACTGCGCCTCGACGTCCGACTTGGCGGACAGCGCGAGGACGCCCGCGGCGGCCCC
>JAEUKG010000824.1 GCA_016794325.1 Myxococcales bacterium
GGCGCCCGGGCTTATCAAGCGCGGCCGTGCCCGCCAAGGGGGCTCCGCAATGGGTGGAAAATACACCGAGAAGTGGCGCAGGTCGCCCCGCGGGCGCACGATCGAGCGATGGGGAGCGGTCTTCGTTGGGCGGGCGTCGCGGCCCTCTTCGCGGGCGGCGCGGTGATCGGGATCGCGTGCGGCGGCAAGACCTCGCCGCCTCGGGACGCCGAGGCGAGCGCGTCGCCGAGCGCGAGCGCCCCGCCTCCGCGGCCGCCGAGCCCGGCCGACGCCGGCGGCGGGCGCGCGGCGGAAGGCGCCAGCGCCGGCGACTGCCCGGCGGGGATGGTGCTCGTCGCGGGGAGCTACTGCCCGAAGGTCGCCCAGACCTGCCTCCGCTGGCTCGACCCGCCCGGCCCCTACCGCGACTACCGGTGCGGCGAATACAAGAAGCCCGCCGAGTGCCTCGCGCCCCGCGAGAAGAAGCGCTTCTGCATCGACCGCGAGGAGTACGTCGCTCCGGGGGAGACGCTCCCCCTCGCCAACCAGTCGTGGACCACGGCGGGGGAGGTGTGCGCGAGCCTCGGGCGCCGCCTCTGCCTCGAGAGCGAGTGGCAGTTCGCCTGCGAGGGCGAGGACATGCGGCCCTATCCCTACGGAGATGGTTTCGTGCGCGACGGGAGCGCCTGCAACATCGACCGCAACAACCTCGGCAAGCCGGGCGGCGGCCTCGCCGACCTCCGGGCCCCGGTCACCGACTATCCCAAGTGTGTCAGTGTGTTCGGCGTCCACAACATGAGCGGCAACATCGAGGAGTGGTCGACCTTGGACGAAGGCAAGGCCCCCCAGCGCTCGAGCATGAAGGGCGCCTGGTGGCTGCCGGGGAAGAACACGTGCCGCGCCGCCACCCTCGGCCACGGCGAGGTCTACGCGGGCAAGCAGGTGGGGGTCCGCTGCTGCAAGGACCCGGGCTGACGCCCGCCGGGGCGGGGGCCTCGGGTCAGTCCCCGAAGTCGATGCCGTCGGGGTACACGCCGACGACCCATCGCCGCTTGGTCGCCAAGGTCTTCGGGTCGACCTCGAGGATCGCGCCGGGGGCTTTGTGGTCGCCCTCGCACACGACGTAGGCGCGACCGTCCTTGGCGAAGCGAACGGCGTGGGGGAGCTCGCACTCGCCCTTCTCGTACGCCACCTTCGCCTCGACGGCGCGGGTGTCGACGCGGACCCGGGCGAGGCCGTCGGGGCTCTGCAGCGGCACGAGGACGGCGGCGTCGTCGGCGAACGCCGGCAAGAAGGCGCGCGAGCCCAGCGCGACGTCGCTGTCGGAGCGGAACGCGCGCTTGTCGAGGTCGAAGACGCGGAGGTCGGACGACTCGAGGTCCGCGACCACCGCGACGCGCCCGTTCGGGGAGATGGCCACCGAATACGGGCCATAGCGCGGGACCCCGGGGACGCCGGGCGTGCCCCCGAGCGGGTGCCGCGACACGGGGAGCTCGGGCTTCGTGAGGTCGACGATCGCGAGCTCGTCGGACCCGTAGCAGGCGACGAGCACGGCGCGATCGTCGGGCGTGGTCGCGGCGCCGTGGGGGGCGACGCAGAGCGGCCGCTCGCCGGCGAGGCTCATCGACGCCGCGTCGAAGACGAGGATCCTCGCGAACATCGTCGCCGGGCTCGCGCCGCCCTTGGCCGCGACGTCCATCGCCCGCTTCATGTCGTAGTGGGTGACGATGACCTTCTTGCCGTCGCGGGTGAGGATGACCTCGCCCGGGCTCTCGTCGACGTCGCGCTCGGCGTCGACCGAGAGCGTCTTGAGATCGAGCCGGAGGAGCTGCCCGCGGTCCTCCGACTTGCCGTGGGCCGCGTGGGGGTCGCGCTTCTTGCCGGGCTCGGGCGGGTAGGCGAGGGCCACGAACGCGCGCCCGGTCGCGGCGTGGACGGCGACGTGGTGCGGGGCCTCGTGACGCGCCGGGTCGAGGTCCATGCTCACCGTCGTGACCGTGGTCCCCAGGCGGTCGACGACGCTCACCGAGTCCGAGCCGTTGTTCGTGACGTACGCCGCCCGCGCGGGCTCGATCCCGACGCTGACGGGCGCTGGGCGCTTGGGCCCGGCCTTCTTGTCGTCGCACGAGCGGCAGCCGACGCTCGCGGTCGCACACGCGACGGCCAAAGCGAGGTAGAACGGACGCCCGATGAAGCGTCTCTCTCTGGCCGTGCTCCTGGGGGTCGTGCTCACCTCGGCGTTCTCCAGCCGCCCGGCGGCGGCCAACGGGCGCTTCCCGCGCGCCCAGACGATACTAGCCGCTCCTGGCTCGGACGGGACGGTCCTCTACCTCCGCGCCACCTTCGGCCTCCTCGTGTCGCGCGACGCAGGCAAGACCTGGCGCTGGGTGTGCGAGGAGGCGATGGGCTTCTCGGGTACGTGGGACCCGCCGGTGGCCGTCACCAAGGGCGGGCGCATCTGGGTCGGCCTCGAGAAGGG
>JAEUKG010000844.1 GCA_016794325.1 Myxococcales bacterium
CGCGCCCGGCGGCGGTGGCCGCTCCGACCTGCGCGGGAGCTCCGCCGCCGGCCGTGCGGTCCTCGGGGCGCCCGGTCCTGCAGACGGGGCATCACGCCGACATCCACGACGTCGCGATCGCCGACGACGGCGCGATCGCGACGGCGAGCAAGGACGGGGAGGTCCGCGTCTGGGACGGCGCGTCGTTCGCGATGACCGCTCTCGTCGAAGCCGGAGAGGTCGACGACGTGAGCTTCGCCCCCGACGGGTCGGTCGTCGTGGTTCACGGGCTCGACTCGGAGGGCGTCGTGGGGAAGAACGCCAGCGGCGGGGCGATCACGGTCTTCGACCGCCTCGGGCGCCCCGTCCGCGGATACGCGGGGCACTACCAGGCGCTCGCCCACGCCGGCTCGAAGCTCCTCCTCCTCAGCGCGGAGGGCCTGGTCCGGCTCGCCGACGAGCAGACCTGCGCGTCCCACGAGCTCGCCAGCGTGTACGGCCAGCTCGGCGCGTGGACCTCCCTCCACGTCTCGCGCGACGCGAAGCGCGTCGCGTTCCTGGGCAGCGGACCGTGCACGACCGATCCGACCACGGGCAAGTGGACGGACTGCGGAGATCACGAGGCGATCCGGGTCCACTCCGTGGACGCCCCCGAGAAGCCGCTCGGCGTGGTCCCCGTTCGCTCGTCCTTCCTCGATCACGACGTCACGGGCGATCTGTCGGCGGTCATCCGGCTCCGACGGTCGGCGCCCCGGGCGATCGAGTCCGTCGACGTCGCCAGCGGCGCGGTCAGGACGCTGGTGCCCGACGCGGGAGAGGCGACCGCGGTCCGCGTCGGCGGCGTCGACGGAGGCCTCGTCGCCGCGTCGGACCGCGCGGCCTGGTCCTACGGCCCGGACGGCGCGCAGCGCTGGCGCCACGACGCCGCGGGCCTGAAGGGAGTGATCCTCGCGAAGGGGCACCTCTTGCTCGATCTCGAGACCGAGCTCGTGCGGCTGGATCCCGAGACGGGGAAGCAACGGTGGCGAGTCCCGAAGGCGCGCGAGGACGTCGTCCGCGTGGGCCGCCGCGCCGTCGTGCTCGCGTCCGGTCACGACGCGACGGTCCTCGACGTCGAGCAGGGGCGCGTCCAGGCCTGGCTCGGCGGCGTCGCCGCGCGCATCCCGCGTCGGGTCACGGTCAGCCACGACGGCTCGCGGCTCCACGCGCGCGGAGCCAGCTACGAGAGCGTCTGGTCGCTCTCGACGGGGCAGCGCGAGGCGTCGTCCGTCGTGCGCGAGGCCGAGGGCACCCCTGGGGTGTGGCTGGACCCCCGAGACGCGCGCGCGCCGCGGCCGCTCCCCCTGCCGGGCGCGGAGGAGGTCCTCGCGCGCGCCCGGGACGCCGACGTCGTCGTCTCGAAGGTCGTCGACGGCTCGGTGGTGATCGTCGACGCGCGGGAGGGGCGGCGGCGCGCGACCAAGCTCCCGACCGCCGCGCGCGGGAGCACGGGGGGAGCCTTCCGGAGCGTCGCGTGGGAGCTCTCGCCGCGCGGCGGGTTCGCCGCGGAGCTGACGGCGAAGGGGGTCCGCGTGATCTCGGTCGCGGATCCGACGCGGGCCGAGGAGCTCGCGCAGGACCGCCGGTACGGGAACCTCTCGTCTCGCTTCAGCACCCGACCACCGACCAAGTGCCCCGCGTGGGAGAAGGGGACCGGCGACTTCACCGTCGTGACGAGCCCCGTCTTGCCGCGCGTCGCCTTCGCGACCGACGACGCCGCCGTCGCGGTGTCGAGCGGGGGCAAGATCACGCTCCACCCGACCGACGACTCCAAGAGGGTCCTCCTCTCGTACCAGCTCGCTCCGGAGCATCGCGTGGCGCGCCTCGCGACCGACGGCTCGCGGGTCGCGGTGGGGACGGCGGACGGTCGAGTGGCGTTGATCGGCGACGCGGGGCTGGTGCGCATGACCGAGCCCACCGGGGCCGAGGTGCGCGACCTCGTCTTCGGCGGTCGCCACCTGGTCGCGGCCGGAGCGGACGGCGCGGTGCGCGTGCTCGACGCGGGATCGGGGCGCGAGCTCGCGACGCTCACGGAGTTCGAGGACGACGAGCACGTCGCGAGCACGCCGAGCGGCGCCTTCGTGGGCAGCGCCGAGGCGCGTGAGCGCCTCGCGTGGGTGTTCGACGCGCCGACGGAGGCCTTTCGGTTCGAGCAGTTCGCCCGGGCCCTCGCGCAACCCGAGGTCGTGGCCGCGCGGCTCCGCGGGGGCGACCGCGACCTCGCGGCGGCGCTCGTGCGCCCGCCGCGCGTCGACGCCGCGGCGCCGACGGCCGACGGCGTGAGGGCGAGCGTGCGGAGCTCCGCGCGCGTGGACCGCGTCGACGCCTTCGTCGACGGCAGGCGCGTCGCGAGCAAGCTCGTCTGCGCGCCCTCGGCGACGGTCGACGTCGCCGCGCCGCCCGGGGCCACCGTCCACCTCGTGGCCTTCGACGCCGATGGATTCTCGTCGAACCCGGTCCCGGTGTCGGCGCGACCTGGACCAGCCCGGAGCGGGGATCTCCACGTCTTCGCCTTCGGGGTCAGCCGATACCCCGCCCTCGGCCCCGAGCAGCAGCTCGACCTCGCGGCCGACGACGCGCGCGCGATCGCTGGCCATTTCCAGAGGACACCCGGACCGTACGCGCGCGTCCACTCCACCGTCCTCACCGACGACCGGGTCACGACGACGTCCGTTCTCGCCGCGCTCGACGGACTGGCGGCCGTCCGCGAGGACGACCTCGCGATCGTGTTCTTCGCGGGTCACGGCGCGAAGGCGACGGCCGAGGCCGACATGGTCTTCATGACGAGCGGCGCCAGCGCGACCCGAGAGGGG
>JAEUKG010000859.1 GCA_016794325.1 Myxococcales bacterium
GGAGGCGCGTCTCGAGGGCGCGCGCGCCGGCGTGGGCGGAGTCGGCGGCGAGCACCTCGGTGACGAGGGCCATCGCGCGGCTCGCGTCGTGCTTCGCGAGCGCGTTCGCGGCGCGTACCCGGAGGTTCTGCGAGAGCACGCCGTCGTCGGCGAGGCGCGACTCCTCGAGGAGCGCCTTGGCGGCGGCGCGCTCGTCGCCGAGGCGCGAGGCGGTGCGGGCGAGGCCGAGCACGGCGCCCCGGCGCCCGGGCTCGAGATCGAGGATCTCCTCGTAGATCCGGGCCGCGCGGCGAGGATCGCCGACGAGGTCCTCCCACAGCGTCGCCGCCTTCTCGAGGTACGCGATGCGGCGCCCCGTCTCGACCGTCGCCTGCGCCGCCTGCATGTACAGCTCGATGAGCGCGCGGAGCTCGCGGTCGACGTGCTCGGGCGGCGTCGGCGACATCAGGCGCGACAAGCCGTCGGTGACCTCGGGATCGCCCGGGGCCGACACCCACGCCGCCCGCAGGTGCTTGAGCGCCTCGTTGGGCTGGCCGAGGCGCGCGTCGGCGATCTGGGCCGCGCGCACGAGCGCCTTCGCGCGCTTCGTCGGGTCCGCGACCCGCTGCGACTCCTCGTAGAAGAGCGAGACCCGCTCCTCGTCGCGCCCCTGGGCGGCGAGCACGCGGTCGAGCTCCTCGACGAGCACCTGGTCGTTCGGGTCGAGCGAGCGCGCGCGGTCGAGATCGATCACCGCCTGGGACGGATCGTTCAGGCGCTCGTCGATCTGGGCGAGCGTGCGGAGCTCGTGGACCACGAGCTGGGGCTCGGTGAAGAAGTGGAGGCGCTTGCGGCGCACGCGCGCCGCCTCCGACCAGTGGCCGGCGATCTCGTGGAGGCGCACGAGGTCGTCGAGGACGCGCCGGTCGACGAGCGGCGTCGTCGGCGAGCGGGTGGCCGCCCGCTCGAGGAGGTCCACCGCCCGCGTGTCGTCGCGGAGCTTCTTGTGGGCGCTGGGGGCGGCGTCGAGCTCGAGCCGCGCGGCGCGCGCGCGGTCGGGCTCGATCGCGCTCTCCTCCTCGAGCGCGCGCGCGAGGGCGGCGTAGTCGCCGTGCGAGGCGAGGTACTGGGCGTACGCCCGGCGCACCGGGCGCGAGCTCGGATCGAGCCGGATCGCGCGCTCGAAGGCGCCGCGGGCGGCGTCGGTGCGGCCGAGCCGGAAATCGAGGGTCAGCGCGCGCTCGACCTGGATCCACGCCGCGAGCTCGGGCTGCGCCGCGTAGGCGTCGGAGACCTTGGATAGGTGTAGAATCCACGCTTCCCAGCTGTCGGTCGAGTCGTCGAGCGTCCGGGAGTAGAGGTCGGCCTCGAGGCCCTTCAGGGCGGCGGAGTGGTTCGGCGCCCGCGCGAGCGACAGCTCCCACGCGGCCTGGGTCGCCTCGCGATCCCCGAGCGCGTCGAGGAGGCGCGCCCGCTCGACGAGCAGCTCCACCGTCGCCGCCTCCGTCGTCGACTGCTCGATCTCGTGATCGAGGTGGGCGAGCATCGAGGAGAGCTGCGGCCGGCCGTGCGACCGCCGCCGGAGGATGGCGTGCGCCGCCGGGAGCGCGGGGTCGACGCGGAGCGCGGCCTCGGCGGCCGACGTCGCGCGCGCGTCGTCGCCGTACGTCTCGGCGAGGATCGAGAGCTCGAGGTGGACGCGCCCGAGCCCCACCTTGTCGTCCGCGGTCTCGAGGAGGGCGACGCGGGCGCCGAGGAGGTCGAAGAGCTGCGCGACCTCGGCGGGGAGCGCGCGCGCGGGCAGCGGAGGCGGGCCCTTGGAGTGCCGCGAGGCGTCGGCGGCGGCGGGCGCGCGCGACACGGGGCGGCTCTCGGGCCGCACCTCGGCGACGTCGGACATCGTGCGCGGCGGCGGCGGGGCGAGGCTCGGCGGGCGCGTCGCCGGCATCGCGGCCTTGCCCTCGCGCGGCATGGGGGGGGGCGGCGGGGGCGGCCGTCGCGACGGCGTCATCGGCGGCGGCGGCTTGCTCGGCTTGCTCGCCGGCAGCGGCGGAGGCTTGACCGAGCGCGCGGCGGGCGGCTCCGGGCTCGGCTCGGACTTGGCCTCGGCCTTGGCCTCCGACCTCGGGAGCGGCGGCGGCTTGGGCAGGGGCGCGTCGCCCTTCGCGACGAGGTCCGGCTTGCTCTCCGGCTTCACCTCGCTCGTCTCGGGGCGGCTCGACGGCGCGGGCTTGGGGACGTCGGCCTTGGCGAGGATCGCCTGGGCCGCGGCCGCGGCGTCGCCGAGGTCCTCGGAGCTGTCGCGGGGGCCGAGCAGGTCGTCGAGGCTCGGCGCCGGCGGCCTCGCGCCCGGCAGCGGCGGCGGGCCCGAGCCCGGCAGCGGCGGCGGGCCGCCGCCCTTCGGCCCAGCGATGTCGAACGGCGTGGGCAGGAGCACCGCGGGCTTCTTCGACGAGTCGGACGCGACGGGGACCTTGACCGACGGCGGCCCTTGCGCGGCCTCCTGCAGCGACTTCACCTGCCCCTCGATCGACCAGCCCTCGTCGGTCATCGCGAGCAGCTTGTCGATGGACGCGGTGCCGCCGTCGTCGACGTCCACGTCCACCGAGTCGTCCTCGAGGATGATGTCGATCGACTTGAGCGACGGCCGCGGCGGCGGAAGCGGGGGCACCTCGGGCGCCGCCGGCATCTCCGGCGTCGTCGTCGGCTCCGTCTTCAGATCGCTCGTGGGGAGCTTTTCGGGCTTCTTGGCGCTGTCGTGCGCCATGTCGGGAGTCCTCGCTGGTGTGGACCTACGGCTGGCCGATTCTCGCACATCTCGACGGAGTGTGTGTCGCCGAATTCGGCTCCGGTTTCCGTCAGTTGCAGGTGTGGGTCGCCACCACACACGAGTTGGTGCACCGCTGGGCGCCGGCCGCGAGATCGCCTTGGATGCACTCGATGAGGAACTTGGTGAGGTCCTCGTCGCGCGCCGCCGAGTCCCAGCCGACCTCGGGCCCGCAGTACTTGCCGTCCTTGCGACCGGGGCAGGGATCGCAACGATCGGGGACGCCCGTGCGGAAGAACACGCAGCCGCCGTCGCAGAGCGTCGCCTCGTATTTGCCGTTCGTGCAGCGGAAGAGCGTGTCCTTCGCGCCCGGCCAGTATCCCGTTCCGTTCCCTGCGCAGTACCAGCCGTTCGAGAGCGCGGAGCCGTCGGCGCGGAGGCAAGGGCGCGCGTCGGAGAGATCGATGTCGGTGGCGTCGCGCGCGTCGGCGCCGGCGTCGCCCGGGCCGCCGTCGACGAGCGGCGGCAGCGACGCGTCGACGCCGGCGGGGACGTCCTCGAACTGCACGAGCAGCGTGCACGCGGCCGACGCCGCGGCGAACGCGGCGAGCGCGGCGAGCGCGGCGCGTCGGCGCGCCCTCACGGCACCACCCCGAGCGCGATCGAGCCGCTCTTGGCGCCGCCGAGCAGCGTCCCGGTCTTCCACGTCGTCGGGCCGACGGGCGTGGTGCCCGCGGGGGTCGCGACGGTGACGCCGCCGAAGGAGAACCGCGCGCGCCCCGCGCCGTGCGAGCTCGCGAGGATCCCGCGGTAGTCGAGCGCCCCCGCGATCACCCGCGAGTCGACGCGGCGGTAGGTGACGCCGTCGGACGAGACCTCGCCGGTCACGGTCGTCGACGCCCCGCTCGGCGCCAGGATCAGCCGCAGGAAGAAGCCGCTCTCCGGCGACAAGCCCGGGGCGGCCGCCGCCTCCACCGCGTCGGTGCTCGCGCCGGCCGAGGCGCGCGCCTGCACGCGCACCGCGTGCGCGTCCTGGGGCCGGCACACGGCGTAGTAGGCGGCGCCGTCGGCGAGGCTCGCGCGCGCGGCGAGGCACGCCTTGCCCCACGGCTCGGCGTGCGAGCTCGCGGTGGAGACGAACGCCGTGATCGTCGCCGGGCCCGGCCGCGGGCCGTCGTGGCGGAAGTATCCCGAGTCGCTCTTGTCCCACACGTCGCCGCTGTCGACGACGACGCCGAAGATCGAGTCCTTCTCGGCGGGCGAGCCGGGGCACGCGCCGAAACACGAGAAGGGCCAGCCCGTCTTCTGGTGGGTGATCGTCCACGGCGCGACGAGGTAGTTCACCTGGTTGGTCGCGACGAGGTGCACGCCGGCGGCGCGCGCGGCCGCGTACGAGGCCTCGTCGTCGAAGCCGCCGCCGAGGCCCCCCTTGTAGGCGCGCGACACGAGCCCGGCCTGACGGATCGCCTTCGCGGCGGGGAGGTTCGGCTCGTCGAGGTTGAAGAACGCGAAGTCCTTCTTGTCGTCGTAGGCGGTGAAGGGGCACGACGGCGTGACGTTCGGCGCGGAGAAGCCGGCGCGATCGCGGGCGGCGCCCGGCGGGGCGACGTAGGCGCTCGCCGCGCTCGCCGGATCGCAGCCGGTGCCGCCGGTGAAGAGGACGACGAAGCGGCCGCGGAGCGCGTCGAGGGTCGGCCACTTGCACCCGCCGGTCACGGCCTCGCGGACGCTCTGCGCGCCTGCGCACGAGCCGAAGAGCGCGGCGGGGCGGAAGAGCGCGGGCCCGAGGGCCTTGTCGAGCTGCGCCTCGAGATCGGCGCGCGAGTGGCCGGCCACGAACGCGTCCTTGAGATCGACGAGCAGCGTCACCACCTCGTGGTCGGGCACCGCGCGGTGGAAGCCCGCGAGGACGCCGAGGCACTGGCTCAGCCGGTCGCACGACGTGTCGCGGAAGAGCGGCAGGTCCTCGTGGTAGACGTAGAAGTCGCCGGGGACGTCGGGCTTTCCGCCCTGGCCGTTGTGGACGTCGAGCTCCACGCTCCGGACGCGGTGGTACACGAGCTGATCGAAGAGCGGCTCGTCGCGCTCGTAGGCGTTGTGCACCGATTTCTGCTGCACCTCGGCGTAGCGGAGCTGCGAGGGCAGGGTGTAGGCCTCCTGCTGCGCGAGCTCGCTGTTGCCCGCCGGATCCTCGGCGTAGAAGCGCAGCACGGTGGAGGCCTGGATCGGGATGGGCGACACGTAGACGGCCGAGGACGGCGACGGATCGCTGCCGTCGGTGGTGTAGCGCACCGTCGCGGGCTCGTCGGTCGTGAGGGTGACCGACAGCGGCCCCGGGTGGGCGCCGCCGGCGGGGGTCGCGGTCGTCACCGGCGCCCGCACGTCGCCCGCCGCCGTCGCGCCGTCGCGCGGGCCCGCGTCGGCGGCGGAGCCAGGCTCGCCGGCCCCGGAGGCGCCGCACGCGAAGGCGACGAGCGCGAGGAGGCAGGGGGCGAGGCGCGGCATCCCTCCCGAAAGAGTACCCGAAGCGCCCGCGCGCGCGAAATGTTGTTCGCGAAACGGCGGCCGGCGATTTAGCTTCGCGGCGCCGCGCATGCCTGTGCCCCTCGCGCTCACCTTCGCCTACGGCTCGCTCGAGCTCCGGGGCCTCGGCGCGGGCGATCTCGACCCCGCGCTCGCGTCGCCGGGCGGCTTCGCGCTGTCGTGGGATCCGCGGGCCGGCTGCCACCGCGCCCCCGCCATCGCGTACCGGGCGCTCCTCGTCGCGCTCAAGCGCGCCGGCCACGAGGTGGACGACGGCGCGCGGCGCTACGAGGAGCTCTCCGCGGGGGCGCGCGCCCACCGCGAGCCTCGCCCCTACCAGTCGGAGGCGCTCGCGGCGTGGCGGGACGCCGGCGGCCGCGGCGTCGTCGTCCTCCCCACCGGCGCCGGCAAGACGCACCTCGCGGTGATGGCGATCGACGACAAGCGCCGCTCGACGTTGGTCGTCACGCCCACGCTCGATCTCGTGCGCCAGTGGTACGACGTCCTCGGGGCGACGTTCGCGGCCGAGGTGGGCCTCGTCGGCGGCGGCGACCACGACGTGCGGCCGCTCACGGTGACCACCTACGACTCGGCCTACATCCACATGGAGCACCTCGGGGCGCGCTTCGGCCTCGTGGTGTTCGACGAGGTCCACCACCTGCCGGGCCCGAGCTACGCGCTCGCGGCGCTGTCGTGCCTCGCGCCGTTCCGGCTCGGCGTCACCGCGACGCCGGAGCGCACCGACGGGCGCGACGCCGAGACGTCGCGCCTGGTCGGGCCGATCGTCTACCGCAAGGACATCGTCGAGATGTCGGGCGTCTACCTCGCCGACTACGACACCGAGACCATCCGGGTGGAGCTCGATCCCGACGAGCGCGCCGAATACGACGCCGAGCGCGCGATCTACCGCGGCTTCGTCGCCGACCAGGGCATCCGCATGTCGACGCCGGCCGGCTTCGGCGAGTTCATCATGCGCTCGGCGCGGAGCGACGCGGGCCGTCGCGCGATGGCGGCCTACCGCCGCCACCGCGAGATCGCCTTCGCGGCGCGCGCGAAGATGGACTGCCTCGAGCACCTCTTCGATCTCCACCGCGACGATCGCGCGATCGTCTTCACCCAAGACAACGCCGCCGCCCACGCCATCTCGCGCCGCTTCCTCCTGCCGGCGATCACCCACGAGACCAAGGTGCGGGAGCGGAGCGCCATCCTCGCGGGGCTCACGAGCGGCCGCTACTCCGCGGTCGTCACGTCCAAGGTGCTCAACGAGGGGGTGGACGTGCCCGAGGCCAACGTCGCGATCGTGGTGAGCGGCTCGGCGTCGGTGCGCGAGCACGTGCAGCGCCTCGGCCGCGTGCTCCGGAAAAAGGACGGCAAGCGCGCCATTTTGTACGAGATGGTGGCGGAGGGTACGAGCGAGACCTTCACGAGCGATCGGAGGCGCGAGCACAGTGCTTACCGCTGATCTGGTCCGCGCTCGCGTGAGCGGCGGCGAGCTCCGCGTCACCGCGATGGACGCGAAGGCGCGCGCCCGGGCGACGGCGCTCGCCGAGGCCGTGATCGGCGCCGTGAGATCCCACGTCGGCGCCACCCAAGCGGCTCTCGAGGTGGCGCTGCGCGCGATCCCGTCCGAGTCGCGCGACGTGAAGCTCAAGGCGGGCATCGTGAAGCTCGTCCTCGATCGCACCGCGGTGGACGGCGACGAGGGCGGCGGCGCCGCCGAGCTCCGCGAGGCGCTCTTCTCGCGCGCGACGGCCGCGCGCCGCGGCCTCGCCGTCGGCGCGCGCTTCGATCGCGACGCCGTCGTGGAGGCCGTCGCCGCGGAGCGCGGCCTCGATCCGGTGGAGCTCGAGCGCAGGCTCTACGCCGATCTGCGCGCGGCCCAGATCGTCCGCGAGGCGCCGGCGATCACGGCGGCCGAGCTCGTCGAGCGGTACCCGACGGCGGAGGCCCAGGCGGTGCTCCTGCGCGCGACGCGGGTGACGGTGGACGTCGTGCCGGGGAGCGCGGGCGCCGCGCGCGCCCTCTTCCGCGCGCTCAAGTGGAACCGGCTCCTCTTCACGATGACCCGCACCGAGTCCGGATACCGCGTCGTCCTCGACGGCCCGCTGAGCCTCTTCGACTCGGTGACCAAATACGGGCTCCAGCTCGCGCTCGCGCTGCCGGCCTTCGAGGGCTGCGCGTCGTATTCGCTCGAGGCGGAGCTCCGCTGGGGCAAGGATCGCGCGCCGCTCCGGTTCCGCGCCGAGGGCGGGCACGGCCGCGCCGCTCCGCTCGCCGATCTCGTCGACGAGGCGCGCGATCTCGCGGCCGCGATCGAGCGCGCCGATCTGGGCTGGGCGGTCCGGCCCGCCGACGAGATCCTCGATCTGCCGGGGGTCGGCGTCTGCGTGCCCGACCTCGTCCTCGAGCGCGGGCAGGCGCGCGCGTTCGTCGAGGTGATGGGCTTCTGGAGCCGCGACGCGGTGTGGCGCCGCGTCGAGCTCGTGGAGCAGGGCCTCGCGGCGCCGGTGGTCTTCTGCGTGAGCTCGCGCCTGCGCGTGAGCGAGGCCGCCCTCGGCGACGAGGCGCCCGCCGCGCTCTACGTCTACAAGGGCGCGATGAACGCGCGGGCGGTGCTCGCGAAGGCCGAGCTCATCGCCCGGCCGTGGCCAGGCCCTTCTTCCAAGGCGCCCAAGGGCGGCCGTTCCCGGTCCGCTCGGCGAGCTCCTTGAGCTCGGCCGGGCACGCCGCCTCGCCGAGGTTCTTGCGCTCGTCGGGATCGTCGGCGACGTCGTAGCAGTTCCAGGCGTGGTCGCCCTCGTGGGCGATGAGCTTCTTCGTGCCCTTCATCGCGCCCCAGTTCTTGAAGGCGCAGGCCCAGAGCTCGGTGCAGTTGGTGAGCACGATCGGCCGCTCGGGATCGGTGCCGCCGCGGAGGAGGCTCTTGCCGGCGACCTTGGCCTGGAGCGGCGCGAGCTCGGGCGCGCCGTAGAGGCCCACGAGATCCATGAGGGTGGGGAAGATGTCGAGGTTCGTCACCGGCGTCTTGCGGAGCGACGCGAGGCTCTTCTCCTCGCCCTCGGTGAGGGTGCCCCTGGGGGCGTCGACCCAGAACGGCACCCGGATCTCGACGTCGAAGAGGGTGCCGGTGTGGCCGACCGCGCCCTTCTCGCGCATCTGCTCGCCGTGATCGCTCACGAACACGGTCACGGTGCGCCCGGCCTCGGGGCGCTTCTTCAGCCCCGCGAAGAGGCGGCCGAGGGCCACGTCCTGGAGGTAGATCGAGTCCTGGTAGCGGTTCAGGATCTCGGTCTCGTAGCCCGGGCCGGTCGCCTCTTCCTGGGGGAGCCACGGCGTGTACGCCGGGTCGATCTTGTAGGGGAAGTGCGTGTTCGAGAGGTGGACGACGGCGAAGTACGGCTCGGGCAGGTTCGCGATGTCCTTGAGCACGAAGTCGACGAGCTTGCCGTCGTCGGCGCCCATCTCGTACGTCGGGTTCGGCTCGAGCTCGGTCGCGCTCGTGCGGCGCTCGAGCGGCACGCCCTCGAGCCAGGTGCCCGAGTTGCCGAAGAGGAGGTTCTGCGAGGTCCAGTAGGCGCCGTGGATGCCTGCAGCATGCATGTATTCCCAGACGAGCGGCGCCGCGTGGAGCTCCTCGCGGGTCTCGGTCGGGGCGAGCCCGTTCCACATGATCGAGAGCGAGATCGCGGTGGTCGAGTCGAGGGCGCGCATCTGGGTGAGCGGAAGCCGGTTCGGCACCTCTTTGTTCGAGAACGGCGTCCACTTGCAGTCGGGGCTGTGCTCGACGCACACGCTCTGGGCGCGCACGCTCTCGGTGATGACGAAGATCACGTTGCGGGGCACGGCGGGCTTGGCGACGACCTTCGGCACCGGCTTGGGCGAGCGGGGGCCGGGGTGCACGCGCTCGACCGTCTCGTTGTGATCCCAGCGCGCGCGCGCGAGCTGGCCCATCGACGAGAAGTACATGACGTCGGGGACGGTGCCCTGCTCGGCGCCGCGCTCCGGGGAGACGAAGAGGGCGAAGAGGAGGGCGAGGGTCGCCGAGTCCTGGGCGTGTCGCGCGCCGAGCGGGCGCGCGGGCGCGATGCGGCGGAGCACGAACGGCCAGGCGATGGCGATCGCGAGCGGCGGCAGGAGCGCGCGCAGGAACGTCCAGCGATCGAACCAGAGCTGCTGGCCGATGCTGGGGAGCATGGACGTGCCCACGAGGACGGCGCGGTGGTCGAGGTAGGCCTGGTAGCGGCTGTGCGTGTAGAACTGGGCGCCCACGGCGAAGGTCGCCCCGAGGGCGAGCAGGCCCCGCGCGATCCAGCGCGAGAAGCCGGCCCGGCGCGCGGCGACGACCATGAGCGAGCCCCAGAACACCATCGAGAGCAGGACGCTGAACGCGTAGAAGACGAGCTCGCTCCGCTCGGAGTGGCGCACCCGCTCGAAGCGGCGCGCGACGTCGGCGACCACGATGAGGACCGGCGGCAAGACCACGGCGGCGCGCCCGGCCCACCGCCGCGCGACCGCGAGGCGGCGCGCGCGCGTGGCCCCGCGCGCCTCGTCGGCGCGCGGCTTGGCCTCCGCCTCGCCCGGCTCGGCGCGACGCTCGGCCTCCGCCTCGCCCGCCTCGGCGCCGGCGGGGGAGCTCTTCGGCTCGGAGGGAGGGGGGCTTTCGGCGTCGGCCATACCGGCTCCGCCTACCTAAACGGATGTGGCGGATTGTCAATCGCCCGTCGGGTCGGGCGGGGCGCTCGGGCGACCCCACCAACGTGAAATCGGCGGACCGCCCTCGACGGGGCGCGCCTACGGTCCTAAAATCACGGAGAAATGTCCGCGGCCGTCTCTGCCCTCACGACCACCCCGCCCGGCGGCGAGCGCCTGGTGATCCTCTTCGACGGGCACTGCAAATTTTGCACGCGGTCCGCGAAGCGGCTCGCCCGTTGGTTCAAGTCGTCGGTGGTCGCGCGCTCGTTCCAGGACGACGGCGTCCTCGACGCGATGCCGGGCGTCTCCTACGACGCGTGCATGAAGCGCATGCACGTCGTCACGCCGGCGGGGCGCGTCTTCGCCGGCGCCGAGGCGGTGACGCGGGTGCTCGCGCGCACGCCGGTCGTCGGCTTCCTCTTCTTCCTCTACTACGTCCCCGGCGTGCGCCAGCTCTCGGAGCTCGCCTACGATTGGGTTGCAAAATACAGGTATCGCCTCTTCGGCAAGACCGAGGCCTGCGATCCCGGCGGCACCTGCCACCTCCACGGGTGACGGCGGTCAGCGGACGATCACCCGGTCGATCCACATCTCGCAGGGCGCGCGCTTGGTCTCGGGCCCGAGGAAGACCTTGATGCGCGACGAGCCGGCTCGGACGGGCCCGATGGGCGTCGCGGTGAGCAGGGGGCCGTCGTCGACCTGCATGGTCGGCGTCTTGCCGAACGGCACGACGAGCACGAGGCGCTGGTAGGCCCCGGTCGCGGGCACCTGACCCGAGCCGTCGAAGCCGAAGCCGTCGGAGTCGAGGCGGATGCCCGCGGCGCCGGTCGCGACCGCGAAGATTCGCCCGTTGCCGGCGTCGGGGAGCTCGTATTCGACGTCGAGGATGCGACAGTCGGTCGCGGCGGAGACGACGCGGACGCGCGCCTCCACCGTGACCTGCTGCGGAGGAGGGCTCGCCGGGACGTCGAGCTCGCCGCGCTTCTCGCCGCCGCCGTCGCCGGTCACGACCGCGTGCAGGCCTCGCCCGCACCCCACGCCGCCGTCGGCGATCTCGAGCAGGGTGCTCGTGCTGCGGCTGTTCGTGATGTCGGCGAACGGCCCCTGCAGCCCGTCGGCGAGGGGGGTGGGAGGGATGTCCTCGAAGTCGAGGCACGCCGTCGCGCCGTCGCAAGAGAACGGGCCCCCGGCGCCGCAGCCGCTCGCGGCGTCGGCCGCGCCCGCGTCGCCAGCGGCTGCCTCGGCGCTCGCGTCGCCGGAGCTCGGGGCGTCGGTGGAGCCGAACGGCGAGCACGCGACGGCCAGCCGCCCCGCTGCCGACGCCAGCGCGAGCCCGACGAGCGCTGCCTGCCACGCCCCGCGCATCCAGCCATTGTAGCAGATTCGTTCAGCGGATGAACGCCCGGCCTCGCTGCGTCAGTGCAGGAACGCCCAGACGATGCCGGCGGTCGCGGGCACGCGCACCGTGAGCCCCGCGGTGAACGCGAGCGCGACGTAGCCGCGGTCCTGACCCTGGCGGTTCTTGGGGCCGAAGCGCTCTTCGAGGTCGAGCACGGCGAGGTCGGCGTAGAGGCCGAAGCCGCCCTCGCCGACGGCGACGCCCACGACGCCGCCGCGGGCGCTCGTGCTCGAGATCGGTCCGCTCGCGGGGGCGGCGAGCTCCGCCACGACGCCGAGCGAGGCGCCGCGGCCGAGCCGCCCGAGGCTCGGATCGTACAGGCCGCGCACCTCGGCGTGAGGGACGACGCGGAGCACGCCGTCGCTCGCGCGGCGCGACGCGGCGACGACGCCGCCGCGCACGTACACCTCGTGGAGCCGCGCCGAGGAGCCGCCCGCGTAGACGTAGCCGAACGAGAGATCGCCCCGCCGCCGCACCCAGTCGCCGGAGATCCCGAAGGGGCTCACGCCGGCGCGCAGATCGTACGTGAGATCGCCGCCGTCGCGGCTCGACGTCCGGGGCCCGCCGCCTGCGGCGAGCACGACCGGCGGCGCGGCGAAGGGGAGCGCGACGCAGCCGGTCCCCGCCGCGAGGGCGGCGACGGCGACCGCGAGGAGCCGGGAGCGCATGGATAGATTCTAAGTCAATCCGAGGATTTGCAAAACTCCTTGCATCGATATGCATGAAGGCATAAACAAACGGCGTGGCCCTGGAGCAGACGACCTCGACGACGCGGTGGGAGCTCTACCGCGTCCTCGCCGAGCCGGTGCGGCTGCGCCTGCTCGCGCTGTCGGCGGCCGAGGAGCTCACCATCGGCGAGCTCGCCGATCTCGTGGGCGAGAGCCAGCCCAACGTCTCGCGCCACACCCAGGCGCTCAAGCAGGCGGGGCTCGTCACCGTGCGCAAGCAGGGCACGCGCGCGCTCGTCCGCCTCCACGGCGGCGTCGTCTCCGACGCGGTGGTGGCCGACGCGCTGCAGAGCGGCCGCGCGCTCGCGGAGGAGGACGGCTCGCTCATCCGCGTGCACGACGTCGTCCGGCAGCGCGAGGCGCCGGCGCGCGAGTTCTTCGAGGCCCCGGGGGAGGCGCCGACCTTCGACGCGCTGCCGCCGGAGCTCTCGGCGTACATGCGCGCGTTCGCGATGCTCTTGCCGAGCCGCGGGCTCGCGATCGACGCCGGCACCGGCGACGGCGCGCTCCTCGACGTGCTCGCCCCCGCCTACGAGCGGGTGGTGGCGGTCGATCGCTCGCGGGCGCAGCTCGACCGCGCGCGCGAGCGGGTGGAGGCGCGCGGCTACGGCAACGTGGAGCTCTGGCCCGGCGAGCTCGACGACGCGTCGCTCGTCGAGCGCGTGCGCGGCGGCGCCGACGTCGTCTTCGCGGTGCGCCTGCTCCACCACGCGCCCAAGCCGGTCGAGGCGCTGCAGGGGCTCGCGCGCCTGCTCGCGCGCCCGCACAAGGGCCGCCCCGGGGGCGCGCTCGTGGTCGTCGACTACGCCCGCCACGAGGACGAGTCGATGCGCAAGGTCGCCGACGTGTGGCTCGGCTTCGACGAGGACGAGCTCGCGCGGCTCGCCAAGCGCGCCGGGCTCGCGGCCCCCGAGATCGCGGCCGTCCCGCCCCCGCGGCGCGGCCCCGACGCGCACCTGCCCTGGCAGGTGATGGTGACGAGGCTCCCGGGCGCCTGACGCGCCCACGACACGATCCACGTGCAGTCTGCACACGACAGAGAGGAAACGATCATGACGACGAACTACAAGGTCAAGGACATCAGCCTCGCCGACTGGGGCCGCAAGGAGATCGCCATCGCCGAGAGCGAGATGCCCGGCCTGATGTCCCTCCGCAAGGAGTACGGCAAGTCGAAGCCGCTCGCGGGCGCGCGCGTCGCCGGTTGTCTCCACATGACCATCCAGACCGCGGTGCTCATCGAGACGCTGACCGAGCTCGGCGCCGAGGTCACCTGGACGAGCTGCAACATCTTCTCGACCCAGGATCACGCCGCGGCGGCGATCGCCAAGACGGGCGTGCCGGTCTTCGCCTGGAAGGGGATGACCGAGGAGGAGTACAACGAGTGCATCGAGATGCAGCTCAAGGCGTTCAAGGGCGGCAAGGGCCCGAACATGATCCTGGACGACGGCGGTGACCTCACCGTGATCGCCCACGAGAAGCACCCCGAGCTCTTCACCGGCCCCGACCCGATCCGCGGCCTCTCCGAGGAGACCACGACGGGCGTCCACCGCCTCTACGAGATGGCGAAGAAGGGGACGCTCAAGGTCCCGGCGATGAACGTCAACGACTCCGTCACCAAGAGCAAGTTCGACAACCTCTACGGTTGCCGCGAGTCGCTCGGCGACGGCTTGAAGCGCGCCACCGGCGTCATGTTCGCCGGCAAGGTCGCGGTCGTGGCCGGCTACGGCGACGTCGGCAAGGGCAGCGCGCAGTCGCTGCGCGGCCTCGGCGCCCGCGTCATCATCACCGAGATCGACCCGATCTGCGCGCTGCAGGCGGCGATGGAGGGCTACCAGGTCCTCACGATGGAAGAGGCGGCCCCGCTCGCCGACATCATCGTCACCGCCACCGGCTGCGCCGGCATCGTGCGCCCCGAGCACATGAAGGCGATGAAGGATCAGGCGATCCTCTGCAACATCGGCCACTTCGACTGCGAGATCGACGTCGCGTGGCTCGAGAAGAACCCCGAGATCAAGGAAGTGAACGTGAAGCCCCAGGTGGATCAGTTCATCTTCCCGGACGGCAAGCGCCTCACGCTCCTCGCGCGCGGCCGCCTCGTCAACCTCGGCTGCGCGAACGGCCACCCGTCGTTCGTCATGTCGTCGTCGTTCTCGAACCAGACGATCGCCCAGATCGAGCTCTGGCAGAACCACTCGAAGTACGAGAAGAAGGTCTACACCCTCCCGAAGAAGCTCGACGAGAAGGTCGCCGCGCTCCACCTCGAGAAGCTCGGCGTCAAGCTCACCAAGCTGACCAAGGAGCAGGCGGAGTACCTCGGCGTCTCGACCGAGGGGCCCTTCAAGCCCGAGCACTACCGCTACTGAGCGGCCGGGCGGCCTCCCCGCCCGCGACGTCGAAGAGCCGAGCGTGGTCGCGAGACCACCTCGGCTCTTCGCCTTTCGTCTGCGGGGCGCGGCGCGCTCAGCCGCGCTCGCGGACCACCGCGATGCCGCGGGCGGTCTCGACGCAGACGCGGAGGCCGGGGAACCGCGGCAGGTAGGCGAGCGGCGGGGGATCGCGCCGGCTGCCCCGGATCATGCGCAGGAGCACCTGGGAGCGCGCGACGTCGTAGTCGGCGGCGTAGACGGCGTCGCCGACGCTCACGGTGCGCGGGAACTCGCGGTCGAGGACCGAGCGAGACTCGTAGGGGAGATCGTCGGCGAGGAAGTCTCGCGCCGAGAGCATCGGCAGATCGTCGCCGCTCTCGACGCCGAGCTCGCGGACGCGCGCCGCCGCCCACTCGGCGAGCGAGGGCACGGGCGCCGGCGACGCGACGCCGGCCGGGTGGCCGCGCGCGGCGAGGTCGGCGGCGAGGCTCCGGAGCGCGAGGCGCTCCTTCGTCTGCGCGAGCGCGTCGCGGAACAGGCTGCCGCGGAGGAAGAGCTCGGCGATCGCGGCGCGGGCCACGTCGCCGACGGGCGACTCGTCGCGCGTCGCGACCACGCGCTTCGCGTAGACGTGCTCCACCGTGGCGACGACGCGCCCCGACTCCAGGCGGACGGCGCCGAGGCGATCCTGGCCGAGCCGGGCGCGGGCGATCCACGACAGCGGGATCGCGGACGCGCACGTGACGAGCAGGCGCGCCCCCCGACCCGATCCGAAGGCGCGCGCCTCGAAGACCACGAGGGCCTCCACGTCCCGCACGTTCTCGACGGCGCTCTCGCGCGCGAGCTCGAGCTCGGTGCCGCCGTTGCTGAACGCCACGTCGCGGCCGCGCGGGCGCGCGACGTGGACGACGCGCGCGTCGGCGCGGATCGCGGCGCGGAGCAGGGCGTCCCGGTCGAGCGGCCCGTCCTCGAGCGGCGCGTCGGGGAGGCCGTGGACGCGCCGGAGGCGCGCGCGGAGCCTGCGCGCCTCCTTGAGGGCGACCGCGGAGACGCCGTGCCGCTCCGGCCGCCCGACGCGCACCGCGCGGACGAGCGCGGTGGCGTCGCAGCCCGCGAGCCGAAGGTCGTCGTGGGGGT
>JAEUKG010000461.1 GCA_016794325.1 Myxococcales bacterium
GGGCGCGGGCGCCGGAGCGGGCGCGGCCGCGACGGGGGCGGGCGCGGGCGCGGGGGGAGCAGCCGCTACGGCCGCGGGCGAGCTGCCCGCAGCGGCGGGCGCCGCCTTGACGCCGTGCGGCGGTGTCTGCGGCGAGAACGGCTTCGGCGCCGCGTCGCGCGGCAGCTCGGCTCCGCAGCCAAGGCAGAACTTGTAGTGATCCTGGTTGTCTTTACCGCACTTCGGGCAGCTGATCACCGCGACCTCCGCGAACCATGGAAGTACCAAGAGAGCTGAAAAGTGGTCAAGAAAGGAAGACTTACGTCGACCGAATCCCGGGCCCACCCGTCGCCGGGGCCGAGCGCCCGCCTGACCGAGCGGACGACTCGGCCACCACCGTACCGAACCGACCGCTTGCGGGTTCCCCCGGGCGGTTGGTGAGGATAGAGTCGCCTGCAATCATGGTTTCTGCCCAATTTCCCCCGATCAATGTCCCCGGCGACGGCCAGCTCTACGCCCGCTTCCACACCTCGATGGGGGTCCTGGTGGCGGTCCTCGAGGAGCAGCGCGCGCCGAATACCGTCAAGAATTTCGTGGGTTTGGCCACGGGTACCCAGACCTACAAGGACCCCCGCAACGGCCAGGAGAAGAGCGGCGTGCCGTACTACGACGGCACCATTTTCCACCGCGTCATCCCGGACTTCATGATCCAGTGCGGCGACCCCACCGGGACCGGCACCGGCGGCCCGGGCTACCGCTTCGCCGACGAGTTCCACCCCGAGCTCAAGCACACGGGCCCCGGCGTCCTGTCGATGGCGAACTCGGGCCCGAGCACCAACGGCTCGCAGTTCTTCATCACCGAGAAGGCGACGCCCTGGCTCGACAACAAGCACGCCGTGTTCGGCCGCATCGTCGCCGGCGTCGATCTCGTCGGCAAGATCACGCGGACGCCGACCGGCGCGCGCGACAAGCCGATCACCGACGTCGTGCTGCAGCGGCTCGAGATCTTCCGCAGCCCCACGCCGCCCACGGCCTGACGGCGCGCTCGCGCGAGGCGTGACATCGATGGCGGAGCTTCCGACATCGATGTCACTCCGGCTCGAACGCGGTCTCTCGAGACCCAACGAATCGACGACGCTCAGCGGGACCAGAGGAGCGCGAGGTCGATCTCGATGGCGTCGAACGGCTCGGCGCGGACCGCGCTCGCGCCGGAGCCGTGCTGGACGATCCGGTAGGTCGCGCCGTCGAGCCGCAGCACCTCGAGCGTCTGCGCCTCGGAGTCCACGAACCACACGAGACCGACCCCCTCCCGCGCGTACGCGTCGAGCTTGTCTCCGCGGTCCAGCGCGGCGGTGCTGCGCGCGAGCACCTCGCAGAGCCAATCCGGAGACAGGATGAAGTAGGGCAGGTCCACCGGCATCTCGGGCATCCGGTCGCGCCGCCACCCCGCGAGGTCCGGGACGAGCACGTCGGCGCCGAGGTGCAGCTCCGGCTCGATCAAGAGCCACCAGCCGCCGGGGCCTCCCCGCCCGCGCTTGAACGGCGGCCCGAGCTCTTCGCTCAGCGCCGTCGCCGCCGCCGCGTGGCGCGGCGCCGGGCGCGCGTGGGTGTGGAGCACGCCGCGCACGATCTGGCCGACCCGATGGCGAGGGAGCGCGAGGATCTCCTCGTACGAGGCAGGGGCCGGCGCGCGCTGGGCCATAGGACGGGTAGACCGCGCGCGCCCCACCGGCGCAACTCGCCCGTGCGCGTGGGCGGGCGTGGGCGATCGCTGCCGCGGCGAGCGGGACGGACCGCGGGACGCAGCCGTCGCGACGTCGCGCCGAGACCCGGCTCCGGCGGGTCGCGCGCGGGACGCCACCCAGTCAGCGAGCGCGGGGCGGAGCGGGAGGCGGAGCGGCGGGCTCCAACGACGCGGCGGCTGGGGCCATCTCGGCGACGTACTTCTCGACGCGGCGCACCCGCAGGCGCCGGAGCGCGGCGAGCACCCGCGCCTTGCTCGCGACCGGCAGTCGCGAGCGCGTGACCGCGGCGAGCGCCATGTCGACGTCGTGCAGCTCGCCGATGCGCTTCTGGAAGCGCGCGGCCCCGCGCGCCTGCTCGGCGACGTCGCTCGGCAAGACCGGCCCGAAGAGCTCGCAGACGTAGCGGAGCTCCTTGTAGGCGATGCGGAGATCGTGCATCGCGACGACGTCGCTCGGATCGGCGTCGCGCTGGCGCTCGACGCGCTGCCGCGCGCGCTCGGCCATCCGCCGCGCGAACTGATCGGCCGCGCGCTCGCGCTTCGGGTGGATCGGGAGCGTGAGGAGCGCGTCGAGGAGGCGCCGCGCGTGATCCACCCGCTTCGCGCGCACGAGGGCGACCACGTGCCTCCGCAGGCCCGCCTCGCGGCGCGCGCGGCTGCGCCGGAAGGCCTCCAGGATCTCGCCGCCCAGCCCGAGCTCGTCGAGCGTCTCGCGGAACACCTCCTCGTCGCGCAGGGTGCCGGTGGCGCGGTGGAGGACGGTGTAAGCTGCACGCACCGAGTCGGCGTGGAAGCGACCGTAGAGCGGGCGCACGCACTTGAGCAGCGTGCGCGTCTTGCGGATCGCCACCCGCATGTCGTGCACCGCCTCGCCGTCGGCGTGCGACGACACGCGCGGCAAGGTGGCGGCGAGCTCGCGATCGAGCTCGCGGAGCAGGCGCGCGGCGAAGGTCGACGCCGGCGGGACGCGGGGCGCGCGGGCGGGGGTGGTGGTCATCCGGGGCCTCCGCGGTGGTCGTCGAGGTCGACGACGACCATCGGCCTCCGCCCCGTGATCTTGCCGAGCGCGCGCCGCACCGCGGCCCGCACGGCCTCCCGCGCGTCGTCCTCGCTGGCGTGCGGCGGGAGCGCGTCCACCGCGTCCGCGGCCTCGGCGAAGCAGCTCTCGGTGAGTGCATCATGCATGTTGTTGGGGGCGATCCCGCGGGAGTGGACGTGGAAGGCGCCGGTGAGCCCCTCTCGACCGAGCTCCGCCCGCACGAAGGCGACGCCGCTCTCGGCCATGGCGCGGCGCTCGCCGATGACGCCCTCGGCGACGGCGCGGCCGTTCCAGCGGTGGATGCGGGCGACGGGGACGTCGCCGTCCCTCGTGAGGGCGCCGCCGTCGAGGCGCGCGGTCTGCCCGTTCTCGAGGATGTGCACGTCCGCCACCCCGACCTCGCGGGCGAGCCGCGCGTGGGCGTCGAGCTGGTGGCGGGCGCCGTGGACCGGGACGAACGCGCGGGGCATGACGAGCTCGATCATGCGGCGCTGCTCGTCCTTCGCGGCGTGGCCGCCGGCGTGCACGCGCCGATCGCGCAGCACCGACCGCACGTCGACGCCGCGCCGGAGGAGGTCGTCGACGACGCCGTGGACGACGGGCTCGCGGCCGGGGATGACGCGGCTCGAGAGGATCACGGTGTCGCCCTCGCCGAGATCGAGATCCGAGAACGCGCCGCGCGCGAGCTTCGCCAGCGCGGCCTGGGGCTCGCCTTGGCTGCCGGTGGCGACGCCGAGGATCTTCTCGCGCGGGAGCTCGCGGAGGCGGTCCACCGGGTGGACGAGGCCGCCCGGCCACGCGAGGTGGCCCTGGTAGCGGGCGACGTCGGCGTGGGTGCGCACGCTGCGCCCGAGGAGGACGAGGTGCCGGCCGGCGGCGAGGGCGATGCGCCCGAGGGCGGCGAGGCGGAGCACGTTCGACGAGAAGAGGCTCACGACGACGGCGCCCTTCGCCGCGAGGACGAGCTCGCGGAGGACCGGCTCCACCGAGGTCTCGCTCGCGGTCCAGCCGTCGACCTCGGAGTTGGTCGAGTCCGACAGCAGGAGGTCGACCCCCTCCTTGCCGATCGCGCCGATGCGCTCGAGGTCGATCCCGTGGTCGCCGGTCATCGACTCGTCGATCTTGAAGTCGCCGGTGTGGAAGACGCGGCCGCTCGGGGCGTCGATCGCGAGGGCGGTCGCGTCGACGATGGAGTGGGTGACGCGCACCGGCTCCACCCGGAAGCGTCCGACCTCGAAGGGGCGCCGGGGGACGGCCTCGTTGAGGCGCGCGTGGCGCAGGATCTCGTGCTCCTCCGCGCGGGCGCCGAGGAGGCCGAGGGTGTAGCGCGGCCCCCAGACCGGAGCGTCGAAGCGCTGGAGGAAGTAGGGGACGCCGCCGAGGTGGTCTTCGTGGCCGTGGGTGAGGACGAGCCCGTCGACGATCATGTCGTCGAGGGCGGAGAGGTCGGGCGAGATGACGTCCACCCCGAGGCCGCGGTCGTCGAAGAGGACGCCGCAGTCGACGACGAGCGCGTGGCCGCCGTCGCAGAGCGCGAGGCAGTTCATCCCCACCTCCCCGAGGCCACCGAGCGGAACGACGCGCATGTGGCGGAATGCATTAGCACTTTTTTCGATGCCTCACACGGGTGCGAGGCCTCCGACGCGGCGGCGGGCGGCGGCACCGAGAGGGTCGACCGGCCGAAGGACCCGCGCTAGGCTGGCGCACTTCATGGACCGCGCTCATCTCGAGACCCGACGGTTTCTGATCGTCACGGGCAAAGGTGGGGTGGGGAAGACGACGGTGTGCGCCGCCGAGGCGCTGCAGCTCGCGAACAAGGGCAAGCGCGTCCTCATCTCGCTCTGCAACGCGAAGGAGCGGCTGTCGAAGATGTTCGGGACGAAGCCGGTCGGCTCCGACGTCGTGCAGCTCGCCGAGCGTGTGTGGGCGGTCAACATGGACCCCGAGCGGGCGCTCGAGGAGTACGGCGAGATGGTGGTGCGCTCGCGATCGCTGAACGCGCTCCTCTTCGCCAACAAATACGCGCGCGCGCTCTTCCGCGGCGTGCCCGGCATGCACGAGTGGGCGATGCTCGGCAAGGCGTGGTGGCACACGACCGAGAAGCTCCCGAACGGGGAGGATCGCTTCGACGTCGTGATCCTCGACGCCCCCGCGACCGGCCACGGCCTCGACATGCTCCGCGTGCCCAAGGTGATCCTCGACGTGGTGCCCCCGGGCCTGCTCCGGCGCGACGCCGAGCGGGCGTGGGCGCTCTTCCGCGACGAGAAGGAGTGCGCGATCGTGCTCGTGACGCTCCCGGAGGAGATGCCGACGACCGAGACGCTGGAGCTCGCGAGCGCCCTGCGCGACGAGCTCAAGCTCCCGATCGCCAAGCTCGTGGTGAACTGCATGCTCCCGCCGCTCTTCTCACCGGCCGAGCGCGCGGCCCTCACCGGGATCCCCCCCATCGAGCCGCGGACCGCGGCCGAGTCGGCGCTCGCCGCGGCCCAGCACCGCGCGGTGCGGGAGAAGGTCCAGGCCGAGAGCCTGAAGCGCCTGACCGAGAGCCTGCCCCTCGCGCCCTCGTTCTTGCCGCTTCTTTTGTGCGACGCCGCGGCCCCGAACGCGATCGCCGAGCTCGCGCGCCGCGTCGCTTGACTTCGTGTAGAGCGCACACGATCCTCGGCGCGTGTTCAAGTACAAGTTCCCGCGCCCCGCCGTCACCGCCGACGTCGTGATGTTCACCATGCGCGCGGACGACCTCGCGGTGCTCCTCATCCGCCGCGGCGCCGACCCCTTCGAGGGCTCCTGGGCGCTTCCGGGCGGCTTCGTGGACGAGAACGAGCCGCTCGAGCGCGCCGCCGCGCGCGAGCTCGAGGAGGAGACGGGGGTGTCGGGGGTGCCGATGGAGCAGCTCGGGGCGTTCGGCAACCCCGGGCGCGACCCGCGCGGCCACACCGTGACCGTGGCCTACTTCACCTTCGTGCTCGCCGAGTCGGTGCGGGCGCGCGCCGGCGACGACGCCGCCGACGTCGCGTGGCACCCGCTGCGGAGCCTGCCGCTGCGCTCGTCGTTTTCGCCGCGGGCGAAGCCGCGCACGCGGAGCAAGCCGCCGCCGATCACGCTCGCGTTCGACCACGACGTGATCATCGACGCCGCGCTCGGCCGGCTGCGCGAGCGGCTCGACGACCCGCTCCGGCCGTCGCGCTTCCAGCTCGTCCCCCCGCGCTTCACGCTCGCCGAGCTCCAGCGGGTCTACGAGGTGATCCTCGGCCGCACGCTCGACAAGCGGAACTTCCGCGCGCGACTCCTCGCGCGGGGGCTGGTGGAGCCGGCGGGGGCGACGGCCCGGAAGACCGGGCGTCACCGCCCCGCGCAGCTCTACCGGTGGAACCGCTGACGCGGCGGGCTCAGCCCTTCTTCAGGTTCTCGAGCGCGAAATCCCAGTTCGCGAGGTGGTTCAGGAACGTCTCGATGTACTTCGGGCGGAGGTTCCGGAAGTCGATGTAGTATGCATGCTCCCACACGTCGATGGTGAGGAGCGCCCTCTGCCCGTGCTTCATCGGCAGGTCGGCGTTGCCGGTCTTGGTGACGGCGAGCTTGCCCTTGTCGAGGACGAGCCAGGCCCAGCCCGAGCCGAACTGCGTCGTCGCGGCGGCGGTGAGCTCCTCCTTCAGCTTGTCGAACGAGCCGAAGTCGCGGTTGATCGCCGCGAGGAGGTCGCCGGTCGGCTGGCCGCCGCCGTTCGGCTTCATCGAGCTCCAGTAGAAGGTGTGGTTCCAGATCTGGGCCGCGTTGTTGAAGACGCCGCCGTCGCTGGACATGATGATGTCCTCGAGGCTCTTCTCGGCCTCGGGCTTGCCCTCGAGGAGCTTGTTCAGGTTCGTCACGTAAGCGTTGTGGTGCTTGCCGTGGTGGAACTCGAGCGTCTCCGCGCTGATGTGCGGGGCGAGGGCGTCTTTGGCGTACGGGAGCGGCGGAAGGGTGAAGGCCATGGCTGTCTCCTATCGGGGGTGACGGGTTTGCCACGGCTGCCCGCGGAAGAAAAGGGCCGCCGCGCAGCTTCTGCGTCTTCGGCGGCAGCTGCGCCGTCACTACGGCGCTGGAAGCTCGAGCGTAAGGTCGCCGGGCAGCCGCTGGACGACGCAATCGCCCTTCGAGCCGTCCTCCCACACGAAGCACATGAAATCGGTCTCGCGGTCGAGGGCGACCAGGGTGTGGTGCCACACGTCGGGCGCGTAGCTCACCGACTGGCGCCCGTGGGCGAGGAAGGCCCGCACCTGGGTGGGGTCGGGCGCGTCCCCGCCGCGTTGGGCGACGACGACGACGTAGCGGCTGGCGTTCATGGGGACGAAGAGCTGCTCCGAGAACGGGTGCTTCTCGAGCGAACGCAGGGAAAACGTGCCGGGGGCCCGGGGCTGGCAGCGGAACGCCGCGACGTTGAGGGTGGCCGCCGGGCGGAGGTTCGTGACGTCCCCCAGGCGGTCGTGGCGGTTCGCGGTGCCCTCGTTGACGGTGCGAAACTCCCCGCCTTCGGGGGCGAGGACGCGCCCGTAGGGGGCGTAGGTCTCGGGGGTCAGCGGCTCGAAGGTGATCAGCCTCACCACGTCAGATCTACCAGCGTTGGGCCAGAGCGTGATAACTACCTGGGTCGCGATCGCGCCCTCGTGTCACCGGGGGCGGGGTCGGTCGGAGAGATGACCGAGTGGCCGAAGGTGCATGACTGGAAATCATGTGTACCCGTAAGGGTACCGAGGGTTCGAATCCCTCTCTCTCCGCCGAAGCGCCGCCACCGCGGCGCTTCGTCGTTTCGAGAGGAATTTAGGCTGACGGTCTCCCGGCTGCGCCGGTCGCCCTCGCGCACGAATCCCTCTCTCTCCGCCGAAGCGCCGCCACCGCGGCGCTTCGTCGTTTCGAGAGGAATTTAGGCTGACGGTCGCCCGGCTGCGCCGGTCGCCCT
>JAEUKG010000925.1 GCA_016794325.1 Myxococcales bacterium
CGGCTCGACCGACGCCTTGGAGCCAGTCATCGCCGTGTGTTGCCCCGAGTCGAGCCACGACGAGTAGACCACGTGCGGCGAGCACGGAACGACGCACGAAACCCGAAGGGCCTCTTTCTTCATGGGCCTTAAGGGTACAAGCGGCGCGCGGAGATTCCCAGAAAATGTAAGGGCATGTCGTATACCCCTCCGCCCACCCCGCGGCATCCCTTTTTTTCTGCGGCTTCGGCGCTTAGCGAAGCGCCGCTCACTCCCCGCGGAAGCGCGGCTCGCGGCGCTCGGCGAACGCCGACAGGGCCTCCGACAGATCGCCCGACGCCAAGAAGGCCGAGTTCCACACGGCGACGAAGCGCTCGCCGTCCTTCACGCTCTTGTCCTCGCAGTAGTCCATCACCTGCTTGACCCCCTGCACGACGAGCGGCGGGTTCTTCGCGATGCGGAGCGCGAGCGCGCGGGCGCCGTCGAGGAGCGCGGCGCGGTCGGCGAACACCTCGTTCACGAGGCCGATGCGCAAGGCGCGCTCGGCGCCGACGTCGTCGCCGGTGAAGGCGAGCTCGCGCGCGAGGCCCTTGCCGACGATGCGAGGGAGGCGCTGGAGGCTCCCGAGATCGGCCACCATCGCCACCCGCGTCTCGCGCACGCTCAGCTTCGCGTCCTGGCTGGCGAGGCGGATGTCGCACGCGGAGACGAGGTCGACGCCGCCGCCGATGCAATACCCGGCGATGGCGGCGATGGTCGGCTTGCGGCACTGGGCGATGGAGTCGGCGGAGCGCTGCAGGCGCGCGACGAGATCGAGGAGCTTCGTGCGCTCCTTGGCGAGCCCGTTCGGCGACATGTGCGGGCCGAGGTCCGCGATCATCGCCTTGAGGTCGAGCCCGTAGCTGAAGTGCTCACCCTCGCCGTGGAGCACGATCGCGCGGACGTCCTCGTTCGCGTCGAGCTCCTCGAAGAGGCCCGGGCACTCGCGCCAGAAGTCGGGCCCGAGCGCGTTGCCCTTGCCGGGCCCGAGGAGGCGAACGGTGGCCACGTGCTCCGAGACGTCGAGGGCGAGCGATTTCATGCGCCCGACGATAGACAAGGAGCGGACGCGACGGAAGGCCGGCGTGGTTCAGCGGTACGGCGTCGACTGCGCCTGGGCGATCCAGGCGGCGACCACGTGCGCGATCAGGTCGACGCCGGGCGACGACGACGTCTCGAGCCAGCGACCGTTCGGCCCGCTCGCGAGGTGCTCGGGGATGCGCTTGTGCGCGAGCAGCCGATCGTCGAACTGGGCGTGTCGGCACAGCTCGCGCAAGCGGGCGACGACGCGCTGGAAGTTCGCCATGCGCGTCGGCGCGAGGTCCTGGCCGAGCCCGGTGTACACGGCGCCGTTCTCGGCGAAGATCCAGGGCCTCTCCCCGCTGCGCCGGAAGAGATAGAGCACGTTCTCGCGCTGCTCCACCGCCTTCGACACCTCGGTCGTCGTGCGCTGCATCGCGAACATCGGCCCGAGCGCCATCGCCCGCCCGGGGTTGAACTTGAGCTCGGTGGTCTTCTCCTTGGTGCGCGTGCTCGACTTGTGCACCGCGCGGACGAGCGCGAGCACGTCGTCGTACGGCAAGATCTCGTTCGGGCGCGCCTCGTCGGCGCCGAGGCCCCCGGGGCCGAACGAGGGCCGACGCACCGCGACCATCTCCTCCGACGAGGTGACGAGCGCGCCGTCGAGCACCATGGCCGCGTGGCCGCGCGCGCGGAGCCGGTCGCCCACCGCCGTCACCCGCGCCACGTCGGCGGCGGTGAGGAGGATGGCGGGCAGGCCGCCGGAGACGAGCATGCGCGTCTCGTACGGGGTGCTGCCGAGGTCCTGGGCGAGCCGCCCCACCTCGGCGTCGTCGAGGGGCGCGGGGCGGGTCAGCGCGAGGACGAACACCGGTCGATCGTATCATCGGCCGGCGCGTCCGCGTGGCGGTCCTCCACCTCCGGCTCGAACCACACCAGGCTCATCGCCGTGCCGCGGGGGAGCCCCGCAGCCGAGGGGCGATCGCGGCGCGACGCCGCGCCGGGGGACCCGGACACGCCAGCGAGGGATTCGGCTCGTTCGTCGGGGTGGCGGTAGTGACTCATATCTGAGTTACTAACAGAACCTCCGCGGCGCCGCAAGCGAAGCGCCCGTCTATACTCGGCGCCCATGGACCCCGTGCTGCAGGACTTGCTCGACTTCCTCGAGGCCTCCCCCACCCCGATGCACGCCGTCGCCAGCGCGACCGCGCGCCTCACCGGCGCCGGCTTCCGCGCGCTCTCGGAGACCGACTCCTGGGAGGGGCTCGAGGCCGGCCGCTACCTCGTGTCGATCGGCGGGACGTCGCTCGTCGCCCTCGTCGTGCCGTCGAAGAAGCACGACGGCTTCCGGATCGTCGGCGCGCACACCGACAGCCCGAACCTGCGCCTGAAGCCGCGGCCCGACTACACCAAGGAGGGGTACGCCCAGGTCGGCGTGGAGGTCTACGGCGGGGCGCTCCTGAACTCGTGGCTCGACCGCGATCTGTCGCTCGCGGGGAGGGCGACGGTGCTCGTCGACGGCGCGACCGAGACGCGCCTCGTCCGCATCCGCCGGCCCATCGCCCGCGTGGCGCAGCTCGCCATCCACCTCGACCGCGACGTGAACGACAAGCTCGCGCTCAACCGTCAGGAGCACCTCGCCCCCCTCCTCGGCCTCGCGAGCGAGGCCGCGCCGGTGTCGGTGGCGGCGCTCGTCGCCGCCGAGCTCGGCGTCGACGCCGCGGCCGTCGTCGGCCACGAGCTCATGCTCTACGACACGCTCGGCCCCGCGGTCGGAGGCGCAGGCGCGGAGCTCCTGTTCTCGGCGCGGCTCGACAACCTGGCGATGTGCCACGCGGGGGTGACGGCGATCGCCGAGGCCGCGCGCGCGGGGTCGACCGACGGCGATTTCGCCCAGGTGGTGGCGCTCTTCGATCACGAGGAGATCGGCAGCGAGAGCGTGTACGGGGCGCACTCCGCGTTCTTGCCCCGCGTCCTCGAGCGGGTGAGCCTCGGGCGCGGGCTCTCGCGCGAGGGGCACCTCCGGGCGCTCGCGCGGTCGGCCTGCGTCTCGGCCGACATGGCGCACGCGGTCCACCCGAACTATCCCGACAGGCATGAGCCGCGGCACAAGCCGCGGCTGAACGAGGGGCCGGTCGTCAAGGTGAACTCCCAGCAGCGGTACGCCACGAGCGCCTCGACGGCGGCGATGTTCGCGGCGCTGTGCAAGTCGGCCGACGTGCCGGTCCAGCACTACGCGCACCGCACCGACCTCCCCTGCGGCTCCACCATCGGGCCCATCGCCTCCACGCTCCTCGGCATCCCCACCGTCGACGTCGGCAACCCGATGCTCAGCATGCACTCGGCCCGCGAGATGGCGGGGACGCTCGACCCCGCGCTGATGACGCGGGTGCTCGGCCGGTTCTTCGCCGCCTGACCGCGCTGCGTGGTACGTTCGGCCTCGTGACGCGCGCCTTCGCTCGAGCCTCGGTGGTCTTCGCCGTCGCCGTCGCCCTCGGCGTCGGCGGAGGCTGCAAGCCCAAGACGGGCGGCAAGTGCCGGCCGGGGCAGAGCTTCTGCGACGGCAACAAGGCGCTCGCCTGCCGCGGCGGCACCTACGTGGAGGCCACCTGCGGCGGGCCGCTGGGGTGCAAGAAGGCCGACACGGACCTCCTCTGCGATCAGAGCGAGTCGACGGCCGGCGCCGTGTGCGTGGGCGACGACGACCGAGCGTGCACCCCCGACAAGACCGCGGTGCTCGTGTGCAAGGACGGCCGGTTCGTGGTCGCCGCGAGCTGCCGGGGCAAGAAGGGCTGCTCGCCGCTCGGCAAGCTGGCGACCTGCGACGCGACCATCGCCGACCGAGGCGAGGCGTGCGAGAAGGACGCGGCGTTCGCTTGCTCCGGCGACGGCAAGACGATGCTCAAGTGCACCCTGCACAAGTGGGAGACGCACCGCTTCTGCCGGGGCGCGAGCGGCTGCACCCTCGACGACGACACCGCAACCTGCGACGAGTCGGTCGCCCAGGTCGACGACCCCTGCAGCGTCGCCGGCCGCATCGCGTGCTCGACCGACAAGAAGAACGAGCTGATCTGCCAGACGGGCCGCTTCGCGGTCTCGCGGCCGTGCAAGACGGCGTGCCGGGTGTCCCCGACCGGGCACACCGTCAAATGCGAGTGAGTGCGTAGGGCGGGGGGGTCTGGCATACTTCCATTCCAGGGGGGCCCCCCGAACCCAGTCGAACGATGAGCGAGCACAAGGACTCTCGGCAGATCATCACCGCCGTCGACGCAGGCATCGGCGTGCTACCCCCGGCCGCCCCGCCCGAGCGAGCGTGTCTCGTCGTCATCTACGGGCCCGAGCTCGGCAAGCGGTCGACGTTGTCACGGACCACCTTCGAGATCGGACGCTCGTCGAAGGCCGACCTGCCCATCGATCAAGAGAGCATCAGCCGGCACCACGCCCGGATCTCGTTCGACGGCGTGACCCACCTCATCGAGGACCTCGGATCGACGAACGGCACGTTCGTGAACGACGCCAAGGTCCAGAAGAGCATGCTGCGCGACGGTGACCAGATCAAGGTCGGGCGCTCGATCCTCAAGTACATGGCCGGCGACAACATCGAGGCCAACTACCACGAGGAAATCTATCGCCTGATGACGATGGACGCCCTCACCCAGACCCACAACCGGCGCTACTTCAACGAAGCGCTCGAGCGGGAGTTCAACCGCTCGCTCCGCTACCGGCGCGCGCTCTCGCTGCTCCTCTTCGACATCGACTTCTTCAAGAAGATCAACGACACCTACGGGCACGTCGCCGGCGACTCGGTCCTCCGCCAGCTCGCGCTCATCATCAAGCCGCGGCTCCGGCAGCAGGACGTCCTCGCCCGCGTCGGCGGCGAGGAGTTCGCGGTGCTGCTGCCGGAGGTCGAGCTCGCCGGCGCGCGGGTCGCCGCCGAGAAGATCCGCCGCCTCGCGGAGATGGCGCGCTTCCAGGTCGACACCCGCGAGTTCGGGTGCACGGTCAGCCTCGGGGTCACCACGTTCGATCCGCGCATCACCTCCCCCGCCATGATGTACGAGCTCTGCGACAAGAACCTCTACCGGGCCAAAGAGGGCGGGCGCAACCGCGCCGAGGGGTGACGTTGCTCCCGGAGGCGCTCGGGCCGTTTTCGATCGTCTCCGTGCTCGGGGAGGGCGGGAGCGGAATCGTGTATCATGCACGCATCACCGGCCGCGACGTCGCGCTGAAGGTGCTGCGCAAGGAGCTCGCGCTCACCGAGCGGGAGGTCGCGCGGTTCGTGGCCGAGGCCGAGCGCGCGCAGCGGGTGTCACACCCGTCGCTCGTCCACGTCGAGGGCGTGGGCTGCCTCGACGACGGCCGCCCGTACCTCGTGATGCCGCTCCTCCGCGGCGAGGGCCTGGCGGCGGTGCTCGCGCGCGGGCGCA
>JAEUKG010000956.1 GCA_016794325.1 Myxococcales bacterium
GAGACGCCTGCGCATGCCCCCATTTTGGTCCCCTGGGGCCGGGGCGCAACGGCGATCGCACGCCGGCGCAAACTCGGCTGGTTCCGCGCAGATTCGGCGCTCAGCGGTTCTTGCCGGCGTCGATCTTCTCCCACGTCACGATGTAGTCCTCGGCGGAGCGGAAGAGCGCGCGCAGGTCGCGCACGGCGTCGGGCCGCGCCGACTCCGTGCCCGCGAGCTGGTTGTGCACGTCCTGGAGGAAGTCGGGGAGCATTCCGTAGTGGGCGAGGCCGTCGAGGTTCACGTCGAAGTCGCGGTTGCCCATCTGGCTGCGGACGAGCGGCGCGCCCGCGTTGGGGCTGCCTTGGGTCATCGACTCGTGGCGGAGCCACACGCGCCGGAGCTTCTGCGCGAGCGCGCCGGTGCGGGACGGGGTGAGCGTCGACGGGATCGGCGCCCCCGTGCGCGCGAGGAACGCCGCGTTGCGCTCGGTCACGAAGTGGTTGCCGGGGAAGTCGGCCTCGAGCTGCTGGGCGTACAGGCCCTGGACCATGTTCTTCACCCGCTCGATGTGGTTCAGCGGGTTCGCCGCGTTCGCGCCCTGCCGGCCGTAGACCTGCGCGGGCGTCTTGCCCGCGCGGAAGTTGACGATCGCCTCCCAGAAGAAGTTCTCCTCGGTGTCGTACGGCATCGTCTCGTATTCGCCGGCGAAGCGCTGCCACTGGTTGTTCTGGATCGGGCCGACGTACGCGACGCCGAACCGCTGGGCCTCGGTGTCGGCGCGCGTCGCCTCGCGAGAGCTCGCGTAGGGGCGCGCGCGGAGCGGATCGGGCTTGCTCCCGCCGATCGCGGTGTTGCGGCCGACGCAGGCGAAGGAGCCGAAGCGGGGGCCGGGCTGGCCCGCGTACCCGTTGAAGTCGGTCCCGATCGCGACGCTCCTTCCGCCCATCGTCGACACCGCGTGCACGTAGGCCTGGAGCCAGCTCCGGGAGGAGCCCTCGCAGTCGCTCGGCACGTGGGACGCGGGCGACGCCTTGACGTCGCCCTGGTTCGTGATGACGCCGAGGAGGCCGCCGAGCTCCGCGAGGGCCCGCACGTCGGCGTTCGACTTGTTGCCCTCGTGGGCGAGCTTCTCGGGATCGCTCGTCTCGGCGCGGAGGTAGCCGAGCGCGCGGAAGCCGGTGTGGCCCATCATCACCGGTTGGCCACGGCGCTGGGCGATCGCGGTCGCGTCGGCGAGCGAGCGCATCCCCATGTGGTCGACGTCGACGATCATCCCCGTCTTGAGCATCTCCTCGATGACGACCTTGCCGTTGTCGTAGAGGCCGTCCTCGTTCATGTGGAAGAGGAGGGACGCGTAGGCAGCCTTCGGGGGATCCCAGCGCGTGTTGCGGGCGGCGATCGGGGCCTCGCCGGTGCGCCAGCGCGTCTCGCCGAGGGGGCTCAAGCCGGCGAAGCGGGCCGAGTCGCCGCTCTTGTCCTCGAAGTCGTCGTTGGTGATCCGGAAGGCGATCGTCTCGGAGCTTCCGAGGAGCGGGTTCGACGCCGGCTTGAAGTAGTTGCCGTTCAGGTACCAGGTGTTGAGGTTGAACGTCGTCTTGTAGATCGCCGCGCCGCCGAGGGCGTTGTTGGCGTGGGCGATCGGGATGATGTGGCGGACGCCGATCTGGTGGAGCTCGTGCACCTCGCGGAGGAGGTCGGCGCGGGTGCACGCCTTGTTGCCCTTGCACCCGGCGAAGGAGTCGACCTCGGAGCCGATGACGACGGCGAGCTTCCCCCCGCGGATGATGCGCCGGGCGTCGGCGGGGGTGTAGGCGATCTCCATGAACCCC
>JAEUKG010000957.1 GCA_016794325.1 Myxococcales bacterium
CCTCCAGCCGCCAGGGGCCGCACGATGCGGTAGTCCCCGGCGAAGACCTGCCCGGGCTCGAGCCTGACACCCCCGCTCATGATCCCATGGTCGCACGGCCGACGACCGCGCGGGAGCACGCGCGCGCGTGAGGTGAGGAGCGCGCGCGCGGTACTCCATGTGGGTCGAGGTGGGCGGCCGAACGGCGACGAGGCGACGAGGCGACGTCGACGCCGGTGATCTATTCTTTCACGATGGCTCTTCGCGCGCGTTGGTTGGTCGGGGCGACCGTGGCGACGTCGACGGCGATCGCCGTCGCGTGCGGCTCGACCGGTGAGGACAGCACGTTCGACCCGGGCGCGGCCGACGCGACCACGAGCTCCAGCGGGGCGAGCGGGACCAGCGGCTTCGTCGCGGGCGACGGCTCCCCGAACGACACCCTCCCGATCTCGATCACGCCCGCCGATCCCGTCATCACGGTGAAGGCGGGGCAGACGACGCCCACCGTCCAGCTCACCGCGATCGCCGGGGGAGCGCCGGTCGCCGTCGCGTGGTCGCTCGATCGCGGCGAGATCGGATCGATCGGCGAGAAGACCGGGCTCTTCACGCCGTCGGGCAATTTCGGCGGCAAGATCACCGTCACCGCGAGCGCCGGCGCGCGCACGGCCAAGACGTCGCTCACCGTGAAGCTCCAGATGGAGGACAACGGCGGCGTCGCGCTCGACGCCGGCGGAGGCGCGGGCGGGAGCGGCGGCGTGGGCGGCGAGGGCCCCGGGGCCGCGGTCGACGCCGCGACCAAGGCCATCCTCGACGGGGCCTCGAGCGCCGACGCCGGCCTCGCGTGGCTCTATCCCTACGAGGCTACCGTGTGGCCGCGGGGCATCCTCGCGCCGCTCCTGCAGTGGCAGAACGGAGCCCAGGGCGACTACGACGCGGTGCGCATCCGCGTCACCGAGACGAACTTCCAGTACACCGGCTACTTCAAGAAGACGGCGGCGCCGTTCGTGCATCACCCGATCCCCCAGGCGGCGTGGAAGGCGCTGACGCAGTCGAACGGCGGCGAAGAGGTGGTCGTCGATCTCACGTTCGCCGCCGGCGGAAAGGCCTGGGGACCGATCACCGAGCGCTGGAAGATCGCCGGAGGCTCGCTCAAGGGCACGGTCTACTACAACTCGTACGGCACCCGGCTCGCCAAGAACTACGGCGGCGCCATCGGCGGCGACGGGATGTTCGGCGGCGCGACGCTCGGCATCCGCGGGGGGTCGACCGATCCGACCCTCGTCGCCGGCGGCAACGGCGACGCGAGCTACTGCCGGGTCTGCCACTCGGTCGCCGCCAACGGCTCGTCGCTCATCACCCAGCGCAAGCTCGCCGAGGACTATCTCTACTCGTCGTACGACCTCAAGACGGGCGCGGAGACGGCGTTCTCCGCCGCGAGCGGGCTCTACTCGTGGCCCGCGGTGTCGCCCGACGGCACCTTCTTCTTCTCCGACTCGAGCGCCCTCGCGGGCTCGGGCCCGGCCCCGAGCGCGCTCTTCGCCATGCCCGGCGGCGCGGTGACGACCCCGACGCCGATCGCGTCGACCGGGCTCCCCGCCGGCCTCCGCGCTGCGATGCCGGTCTTCGCTCCGAACGCCAAGGCCGTGGCGTTCAACTTCTTCGGCGGCCCCGCCGGCGCCGACCAGCGCTCGCTGGCGTGGATGCCCTTCGACCCCGCGACCAAGGCCTTCGGCGCGATCGATGTACTCTACACACCTCCGGCCGCCGGCCACACCGCCGTCTGGCCCTCGTTCACGCCCACCAACGACGCCGTCGTCTTCCAGGTCGAGACCAAGAACAACGGGCGCGACTTCGGCGGCACCCGCTCCACCTGCGACGGCACCGGCGCCTGCAACGACGACGGCGCGCGCGGCGAGCTCTGGTGGGTCGACCTCAAGACGAAGACGGCCCGGCGCCTCGACAAGCTGAACGGGCTCGGATACCTGCCGCAGGGCGCGGCGGCCCACGGGGACGACGCGACCCTCAACTACGAGCCCACCGTCAACCCCGTGCCCTCGGGCGGCTACGCGTGGGTGGTGTTCACGAGCCGGCGCCTCTACGGCAACGTCGCGACCATCAACCCCTGGAGCTCCGACCCGCGCTTCCGCGACCTCACCTCCACGCCGACCCCCAAGAAGCTCTGGGTCGCGGCCATCGACCTCAACGCCCCCGCGGGCACCGACCCCAGCCACCCCGCGTTCTACCTCCCCGCGCAGGAGCTCCTCGCGGGCAACTCCCGCGGCTACTGGGTCGTCGATCCGTGCAAGCAAGACGGCTCTGGGTGCGAGACCGGCGACGAGTGCTGCAACGGGTATTGCCGGCCCGGCACCGGCGGCGCGCTCGTGTGCACGAGCACCGTGCCCACCTGCGCCGAGGAGTTCGAGAAGTGCACGAAGGCGAGCGACTGCTGCGGCGCGCCCGCGGTGGACTGCGTGGGCGGGCGCTGCGCGGTGACCGGCCCGAAGTGAGGCGGCAGCGGCGGCGCCGTCAGGGCATCAGGCGCTCGACGGTCCACACCGGAGACGAGGGCCGGTAGCGCAGGCGATCGTGCATGCGACCGACGCGCCCTTGCCACATCTCGAACGAGTCGGGCACGAGGCGGAAGCCGCCCCAGTGGGGCGGGCAGGGGACGGCGCGCCCGTCGTAGGTGGCCTTCGCCTCCTCGAAGCGGGCATCGAGCGCCTCCCGCGACACGACGCTCTCGGACTGGATCGACGCCCACGCCCCGAGCTGCGACTCGCGCGGCCGGCTCGTGAAATAAGCCTCGGATTCGCTCCGCGAGAGCTTCTCGACGCCGCCGGTGACCCGCACCTGCCGCTCGAGATCCGGCCAGAACAAGACCACCGCCGCCCGCGGGTTCTTGGCGAGCTCGCGGGCCTTGTGGCTCTCGTAATTCGTGTAGAATACAAGTCCGCGGTCGAGTCCCTTGAGGAGCACGATCCGCGCCGACGGTGCGCCATCGCCGCCCACCGTCGCCAGCGTCATCGCGGTCGCGTCGTTCACCCCGGCGCGCACCGCGTCGTCGAGCCAGCGCTGCAGCTGCCGGAACGGATCCGGGTCGAGGTCGGCCTCGGACAGACCTGAACGGGTGTACTCGGCGCGCAGGGAGGCGAGGTCGGCGGGTCGCGCATCGCTCATGGTGGGCTCGATGGTACTCTGTCCCCATGCCGAAGAGCACGAGGTCGGAGATCGGCGCCCGAGAGGAGCCCTCACGATGACCGAGATCGTTTCGCCCTTCACCGGCGAGAGCGGCCCCCGGGGTCCGGTGGAGGAGCTCGACCGCGCCGCCGAGCTCTTGCGGCGCGCGATGCCCGACGCGAGCGTGGTGCGCGCGCACCCGCTGCTCGTCCTGTGCACCCGCGAAGAGGCGACGGCCGTGCTCACCGCCGCCGAGGTGTGGGATCGCGGGCGCGACCTCCTCAAGCCGTTCACCCCGCGCATCGCCGAGTCGCTCGCGGTCGTGCTCCTCCTCGGCCGCCCCCACGAGACCGACGTCGCCCAGGCGGTGAACCGCGGCCTCATGAGCCTCCTGCCGAGCCACCCCACGAGCGAGGACCTCACCCTCGCCGTCACCCGCGCCCTCGAGCTCCTCGACGCGAAATCGCGCGCCGAGAGCCGCGGGAAGTGGCTGCGGCGCTTCCGCTACGAGCTCGGCGAGCTCATCGACATCGCGCGGGCGATGACGACCGAGCGCGACGTCCACAAGCTCCTGTCCGTCATCCTCGAGAAGAGCCGCTTCGTCACCGGCGCCGACGCCGGCAGCATCTACGTCGTCGAAGGCGACGAGAAGAACCGCCAGATGCGGTTCAAGCTCTCGCAGAACGACTCGGTCACCTACGACTCGAGCGAGTTCGTGATGCCGATCTCCAACCGCTCGATCGCCGGCAGCGCAGTGGTGGGGAAGAAGGCGATCAACATCGCCGACGTCTACGAGCTCCCGCCAGGCTCGCCCTTCGGCTTCGACCGCAGCTTCGACCAGAAGATGGGGTACCGGACGAAGTCGATGCTCACCGTGCCGCTGATCTCCCAGCGCGACGAGGTGATCGGCGTCATCCAGATCATCAACAAGAAGAAGGTGCCCGAGAAGAAGCTCTTCACCAAGGAGGACGTGCAGGAGCTCGTCGTCCCCTTCGACGAGCGGAGCGAGGAGCTGCTCGGCATGGTCGCCGCCCAGGCCGGCGTGTCGCTCGAGAACGCGGTGCTCTACGAGGACATCCAGCGGCTGTTCGAGGGCTTCGTGCGCGCGAGCGTGGAGGCGATCGAGTCCCGCGACCCGACCACGAGCGGTCACTCGCGACGCGTCGCCGACCTCACCGTCGGGCTCGCCAAGGTGGTCGACCGCGAGAGCGGGGGCGCCTACCGCGACGTGTCGTTCTCCCGCGAGGACCTCCGCGAGCTCGAGTACGCGAGCCTCCTCCACGACTTCGGCAAGATCGGCGTCCGCGAGAAGGTCCTCGTCAAGGCCAAGAAGCTCTACGACGAGCGCCTCGACCTCATCCGCTCCCGCTTCGACTTCGTCACGCGCACCGTCGAGGCCGACGTCCTCCGCCGCAAGCTCGCCGCGCTCGAGCGGGGCGCGCCGCGGTCCGAGCTCGACGCGCTCGATCTGGAGCTCCAGGCCCGCACCACCGAGCTGCAAGAGGCCCTCGCGGCGGTGCTCTCGGCCAACGAGCCCACCGTGCTCGCCGCCGGCGATTTCGCCAAGATCGAGGCGATCGCGAAGGAGACGTATTTCGACATGCGCGGGCAGATGCAGCGCCTCCTCGACGAGGACGAGGTCGTCGCCCTCAGCGTCAAGCGCGGCTCGCTCACCCCCGGCGAATACGACGAGATCACGTCGCACGTCACCCACACGTTCCGCTTCCTCTCGCAGATCCCGTGGGGGAGCGCGCTCCGCCGCGTCCCCGTCATCGCGGGCGCGCACCACGAGCGCCTCAACGGCACCGGCTACCCGAACCGCCTCCGCGCCGAGGAGATCCCGGTGCAGTCGAAGATGATGAGCATCTCCGACATCTACGACGCGCTCACCGCGAGCGATCGACCCTACAAAAAGGCCGTCCCCGTCGAGCGCGCCCTCGACATCCTCGAGTACGGCGTGAAGGATCAGCACCTCGATCCCGAGCTGGTGCGGATCTTTCGCGAGGCGCGGGTGTGGGAAGGCGTCACGTGACGGGCGCGTAACGTCGACGTCACGGCGCGACGTCGTCACCGAACCGTCACTTGGGTTTGGCGACGCTGTGATAGGTCCGCCACATGCGTGCCCGCTGGCTGCTTGGTCCGTCCCTCGTCGCGGCGCTGTCCGCGAGCGCGACCGTCGCCCACGCGGATCCGCCGCCCGACATGGGCGCGGATCCGACGCCGCTCCCGCCGCCGCCGCCGCCGCCGTGGCACACCAACATCCCCACGTCGACCCACGGGCCGGCGCTGATCACCCCGGAGCCGCCGACCCCGGTCGCGGCCCCGCCCGTCGCGCCCAAGGACACGGCGCTCGAGGACCGGGTCAAGGTGCTCGAGGGGCGCGCCGACGCGAGCGAGAAGAAGGTCCACGACCTCGAACAGAAGCTCGGCTGGCTCAAGCGCTTCAAGCTCACCGGCTTCGTCCAGCCCCAGCTCATCTGGACGTTCTTCGACGCCGCGGCGTCGCCGAACCTCGTCAACGGGGCGCTCCCCGTCGGCATCGCGCCGAACGACGTCATCGCGAAGTCCGACGGCACCACCACCAACTCGTCGTTCTTCCGGCTCCGACGCGCGCGGCTCAAGTTCGAGTACATGCCCACCGACTTCGCGCGCTTCCAGATGGAGCTCGACGCCGTCCCCCAGGGGGGCGCCATTCCCGGCGTCGGCGCCAACGCGCGCGACGTCTACGGCGAGGGCATCGCCAAGTGGACCCCCCACCACAAGACCCTCTTCCGCGCCGGCATGTTCAAGGTCCCCTACGGGTTCGAGATCCACCAGAGCTCCGCGGATCGCGATCTGATCGAGCGGAGCTGGGGCACGCTCAACATGTTCCCCGCGGAGCGGCAGTTCGGCGCGTGGGCGCGCACCCTCGCGTTCGACGACGCGCTGACGGTGGACCTCGCGGTGGTCAACGGCCAGTTCCTCGGCGAGAAGTTCTTCGTCCAGCAGCCCGACCTCAACAAGACCAAAGACGGCATCGCCCGCGCCAACTACAATTTCGGCCCGTTCGACGCCGGAGCGAGCCTCTACTTCGGCGAAGGCCAGCTCGTCGACGCGACCAACCTCCGCTTCAAGAACGTCCCGCGCTGGGCCGGAGGCCTCGAGGCCGCGGTGCACCACACCTTCTTCCCGTCGCTCGGCAAGACCCGCGCCTTCAGCGAGCTCACCTTCGCGCAGAACATGGAGAGCGGGATCCGATACCCGACGCTCCTGCCCGCCATCCCCAAGCCCGACGTGAAGGCCGACCTCGAGAACGTCTACCAGCGCGCGTTCTTCGTGCGATTGGAGCAAGACGTCACCACCTGGACCACCCTCGCCGCGCGCTACCAGGTCTACACGCCCGACAAGGACAACGGCGACCGCCACCAGCTCGACTTCGCGGCCGCGGTGCACTTCACCAAGGGTCTCAAGCTCGTCGGCGAGTACTCGTGGGCGGTCGACAACGTCCACGCCGCAGGCGTCTCGCCTCCGGGCAAACACTTCAATACCATCTCCGGGTGGATGCAGGCTCGGTTCTAGGCCCGGCTCTCCTTCGGGCCGCCCTCGGCGCGCTTGCAGTGGCCGGCGCGCTCTCGGCGGCGAGGTCGTCGCGCGCCGAAGACGTGACCGTCGTCGGATCCCGCCCCTCGGCCGCGCGCGACCGCGACAGCGCGACCACCGTCATCCCCCAAGAGCGCCTCGAGGGCGCAGGCACCACCGCCGCCGACGTGCTCCGCGCCCAGCCCGGGGTCGCGGTGCGCGAGACCGGCGGCTACGGGAGCCTCTCCACCGCCAGCATCCGGGGCGCGACCGCAGCCCAGACTCCCGTGTATCTTGCAGGCATCAGGCTCAACGACGACCTCGGGGGCACCGCCGATCTGTCGCTCATCCCCCTCTGGCTCGTGCGTCGGGTCGAGGTCTACCGCTCGGCGACCCCGGAGGAGGCCGATCGCCTCGGGCTCGGCGGCGCCATCTTCTTCGAGCCCCGGCGCGCCCGCGGCTGGGACGCGCGAGGAGGCTTGCTCGTCGGCAGCTTCGGCACCGCCGCCACGTACCTCCGCGCCGGCGTCGGCGACGAGCGCGCGGGCGCGCTCGTCGGGCTGCGCCTCGAGGGCGCGCAGAACGACTACGAGCTCACCGACGACCGCGGCACCCGCTTCGATCCCGGAGACGACCGCGTCGTCCGCCGCCAGAACGCCGACGCCCAGACCTACGACGCGTGGACGGTCGGCCACGCCCAGCTCGGGCGCGCCGCCTCCGTCGACCTCCTCTCGCAGGTCGTCGCCCGCGAGCAGGGGATCCCCAGCCTCTCGCTGTTCCCCACCGAGCGGGCCCGCGCCCGCCTCTCCCGCGAGCTCTTCGGCGTGACCTCGCGCGTCGCGGCGAGCGACCGCGTCCTCGTGACCACGACCACCGCGGCCGCCGTCACACGTGCACACTACACCGATCCCCTCCGCGAGGCGGGCATCGGCGGCGCGCGGTCCGACGTCGCCGCCGCCCGCGGCGATCAAGGCCTCTCCGCCCGCATCGACGTGACCGACGACGTGGAGGTCGTCCCCGTCCTCCGCGCCTCCCTCGAGTCGCTCGCCATCGACGCCGACGACGCCCACGTCGCGCGCGCCTCGCGCGCGTTCGCCCGCGGCGGCCTCTCGACCACCGTCCGCCCGACCGACGCGCTGCGCTTGCGGGCCCTCGCGAGCCTCGAGTGCCACGGCACCCAGGCGACGGGCACGTCCCTCGTCGGCGGCGGCTCCATCGCGCGCTCCGACACCTGCGGCATCGCCGTGCCCGCCGGGCGCGCCTCGGCGGCGTGGGGCGGGCCCGCGCTCACGCTCCTCGCCAACGCCGGACGGTACGGGCGCGCGCCGACCCTCGGCGAGATGTACGGCATCTCCGGAGTGGTCCGTGGCAACGCGGACCTCGCCGCCGAGCGCGGCTGGGCCTTCGACGCCGGCGTCCGCTCCGAGGCCCCGCGGACGGCGCCCGCGCCGCTCCGGGGCGCCTGGCTCGACGCGTTCGTCTTCGTCCGATTCGCGAACGATCTCGTGGCCTACCGGCGTTCCGCCCTCGGCTACGTCCGCCCCTACAACGAGGGCACCGCCCGCGTCGCCGGCGCCGAGCTCGGCGTGGGCGGCCGGCCCCTGTCCTTCCTCACCGTCGAGAGCGCGCTCACGCTGCTCGACCCGCGCAGCACCTCCACCACCACGACGAGCACCCTCCTGCCGTACCAGTCGCAGCTCGTGAGCTACAGCCGCGTCGGCGTCGAGGCGCGGCCGCGCTCGCGGATCGAGCCCATCGCCCGCGCCGCGCTGTCGTTCCGCGCCGAGTCCGCCCGTCACGCCGACCAAGCCGGGCTCGTCGTCATCCCCGCGCAAGGATCCCTCGACGCAGAGGGCGCCCTCTCGGTGTACAAGGACCGGGTGACGTTCCGCCTCCGCGCCGTGAACCTGCTCGGGCAAGAGCGCTTCGACGTCGTCGGGTACCCGCTCCCCGGCCGCGCCTTCTACGCGTCGCTCGAGGCCGAGCTGTGAAGGCTGCGACCGTCGCCGCGCTCGCGCTCGCCGTCGCCGCGTGCAGCTCCTCCTCGAGCGGCGGCGGAGGCGTCGACCTCCCGCCCGCCAGCGGCGCCTGCCCGCGCGCCGTCGCCGTCGCGTCGAGCGACTACGCGTCCTCGTCCATCTCCGTCAGCAGCACCGAGGGGAAGCTCTTGCGGGCCGCGCTCCTCACCAGCGGGAGCCGATCCGCGGGCGCGAGCCAAGCCTTCTCGGGGGACGTCGTGCTCCCCACCTCCCGGCCGAAGAGCGGGCTGCTCGTGCTCGTCGACCGCTACCCCAACTCGGTCATCACGTTCGTCGACGTCGCGAGCGGCGAGGTCCAGGGCCAGCTCGGGGTCGCCACCGGCTTCCCCTCGAACCCCCACGACTACCTCGAGACCCGAGACGGCCGCGCCTTCGTCACCCGCTACGAGACCAACACCCGCCCGGGCCGAGAGCCCTTCGACGCGGGCGGAGACGTCCTCGTGATCGAGACCACGAGCCCTCGGCCGCGCATCGTCGGCCGCATCGACCTCGCGCAGGCCGACGACGGCGGCTTCCAACCCCGGCCCGACCGCATGATCGACGTCGACGGCACCGCGTGGGTCCTCCTCCAGCGGTTCGACGCCTCGTTCAAGGGCGCCGCC
>JAEUKG010000986.1 GCA_016794325.1 Myxococcales bacterium
CTCCGCGCGCGGCGCCCGCGCCGGCTCCCGTCGCGCACGCGCCCGCGCCCGTCGCGGCCTCGCCCGCGCCGGCGCCCGTCGCCCCGGCCGCCCCGCCGCCGGTCGCGCACGCGCCCGCGCCCGCCGTGGCCGCCGCGGTGAACGGCCACATGGCGCAGAAGCTCGGCGACATGGGCCTCACCCCCGCGCAGGCGGACGCCGTGCTCGCGCTCTCGCGTGAGGTGGTCGAGCGCGTGGTGTGGGAGGTCGTCCCGCAGCTCGCCGAGACGATGATCAAAGAGGAGATCGCGCGGCTCACGCGCGAGTAGACGCGATGCAAGGTGGAGCTCCCCCGGGCGGATATGGCGGCGGCGGGTACGGCGGGCCTCCGGGCCAACCGCCTCCCGGCGGCTTCGGCGGAGCCCCTCCGCCCGGCGGATACGGCGGCGCGCCGCCCCCCGGCGGCTTCGGCGGCCCTCCCCCTCCGGGCTACGCTCCGCACGCGCAGCACCCAGGCTACCCCGTGCAGCAGGGCTATCCCAACCCGCACGGTGCGATGGGCCAGCGCGGGCCCGACTTCGACGGGGTCTGGCGCGCGTGCCCGCAGTGCGGGAGCACCGCGACGCACAAGCCGAGCTTCACGTGGTGGGGCGGGATCCTCGGTCCGGCGCTCTTCAAGCACCGGGTCTGCAGCGGCTGCTCGCTCGGCTACAACGAGCGGACCGGCAAGAGCAACGCGACCGCGATCGGCATCTACCTCGGCGCGGGCGTGCTCATCGCCTTCGTGCTCATCGCGCTCCGGGCCGCGCTCTGACGTTCCAAGAGCGCTAGAAATTCGCTAGATCGGGCGCATGGAAAACGCGCCGGATCTCGACAAGCCCTACGAGCCGCGGGAAGTGGAAGCCCGCTGGTACGCCTTCTGGGAGAAGAACGGCGTCTTCGAGGCGGTCGACGACGCGGCCGATCCGCGCCCGGCGTACGTGTGCCCGATGCCCCCGCCCAACGTGACGGGCTCGCTCCACATGGGCCACGCCCAGCGCTGCACGCTGGAGGACGCGCTCGTGCGGTGGCACCGCATGCGCGGCTACAACACGCTCTGGCAGCCCGGCATCGACCACGCGGGCATCGCGACCCAGACGGTGGTGGAGCGGCAGCTCCTGCGCGAGGGCAAGACCCGGCACGACCTCGGCCGCGAGGCGTTCCTCGAGCGCGTGTGGCAGTGGAAGGCCGAGAGCGGCGGGCGCATCGCCCTGCAGCAGCGCACCCTCGGCGCGAGCCCCGACTGGCGACGCTCCAAGTTCACGATGGACGAGGACCAGGGCCGCGCGGTGACCGAGGCCTTCGTGCGCCTCTTCGAGGAGGGGCTGATGTACCGCGCCACGCGGCTCATCAACTGGTGCCCCGAGTGCCAGACCGCCCTCTCCGACCTCGAGGTCGAGAACGAGGAGGGGGCGAACGGCGAGCTCTTCGAGTTCGCGTACAAGGTCGACGGCGAGGACCGCGAGATCGTGGTCGCCACGACGCGCCCGGAGACGATGCTCGGCGACACCGCGGTCGCGGTGCACCCCGACGACCCGCGCTACACGAGCCTGCACGGCAAGAAGCTCGTGCACCCCTTCGTGGACAGGAAGGTGCCGATCATCACCGACGCCATCCTCGTCGATCCCAAGTTCGGCACCGGCGCGGTGAAGGTGACCCCCGCGCACGACTGGAGCGACTTCGCGACCGGCAAGCGCCACGGCCTCGAGGAGATCTCGATCCTGCACAAGGACGGGACGATGAACGACAGCGCCGGGCCCTTCGCGGGGATGGACCGGAAGCGCGCCCGCACCGCGGTCAAGAAGGCGCTCGACGAGAAGGGCCTCGCGCGGGGCGCGAAGCCGCACGTGCTCACCCTCCCCCGCTGCCAGCGCACCGGCGGCGTGGTCGAGCCGATGATCTCGACCCAGTGGTTCCTCAAGATGAAGGGCATGGCCGACGCCGCGCTCGAGGCGGTGCACTCCGGCCGCGTGAAGGTCGTCCCCGAGGAGTGGGTGAAGACCTACGACCACTTCCTTGGCAACATCCAGGACTGGTGCGTCTCGCGGCAGCTCTGGTGGGGCCACCAGATCCCGGCGTGGCACGGCCCGAACGGCGAGATCAAGGTCGCGCGGACGCGCCCCGCCGAGTGCGGCGAGGGCTGGGTCCAGGACCCCGACGTGCTCGACACCTGGTTCTCGAGCGCGCTGTGGCCCTTCGCGACGCTCGGCTGGCCGGAGAAGACCCCCGCGCTCGCGAAGTTCTACCCCACGAACCCGCAGCAGACGAGCGACCTCGAGACGGGCTACGACATCCTGTTCTTCTGGGTCGCGCGCATGATCATGTTCGGCCTGCACTTCACCGGCGAGGTGCCGTTCCGGCGCGTGCTCCTCTCCGGGCTCATCGTCGACGAGACGGGCGACAAGATGAGCAAGGTGAAGGGCAACGTCATCGACCCGCTCGACCTCATCCAGGGCACCACCTTCACCGAGATGGTGAAGAAGACCCTGCCGGGCGCGCCCGAGGACGAGGCGATGGCGAAGTTCAAGAAGGCGTACCCCTCGGCCGCGAGCATGGGCCAGGGCTTCCCCGCCTTCGGGGCCGACGCCCTGCGCTTCACGCTCGCGAGCTTCCCGCCGTCGAACAAGCGCATCGCGCTCGCGCCCAAGCGGCTCGAGGGCTACCGCCACTTCATCAACAAGATCTGGAACGCCACCCGCCTCGCCCTCGGCCACGTGAAGGACGTGAAGCTCGGCGAGTCGATCCCGGCGCCCAAGGGCTTCTTCAACCGCTGGATCCTCTCCAAGCTCGCGCGGGCGATCGGCGTCGCCAACGCGGGCATCGGCGAGTTCCGCGTCGACGAGACCGCGAACGAGGCCTACCGCTTCTTCTGGAACGACTTCTGCGACTGGTACCTCGAGGTCACGAAGCCGATCCTGCGCGAAGGCGGCGACGCCGCGCTCGCCGAGGAGACGCGCCTCGTGATGGCGCACGTGCTCGAGACGTCGCTCCGGATGATGCACCCCATCATGCCGTTCGTGACCGAGGAGCTCTGGCAGCGCCTCCCCCGCCCCGCGTCGCGCAAGGCGTCGATCGCGTTCGGGCCTTACCCCAAGGACGGCGACGTGCCGGTCGACGCGGCCGCGGAGGCGGAGATGGCGCTCCTCCAGGCCGTGATCGGCGCGGCGCGCACGGTGCGCAGCGAGCACGAGGTGCACCCCGGCGCGCTCGTGCCCCTCGCCCTGCGCATCGACGACTCGGGCGCGCGGGGCACGCTGTCGGCGCACGCCGCGACCGTCCGCGCCCTCGTCAAGACCGAGGGCGACGTGGTCCTCGAGGCGATCGGCGGGCCGCGCGCCGCCGGCACGACCATCACCGTCGTGCCGAGCGACAAGGGGCCGATCGAGGTCCTCGTGGGCCTGAAGGGCCTCGTCACCAAGGACAAGGAGCTCGCCCGCATCGAGCGCGAGATCAAGCGGATCGACAAGGACCTCGGCGCGCTCGACAAGAAGCTCTCGTCCAAGGGCTTCGTCGATCGCGCTCCGAAGGAGGTCGTCGAGGAGGCGCACGCCCAGAAGAAGGCGATGCTCGAGGCCAAGGCCCGGCTCGAGGAGTCCCGGGCCCTCGCCGCCGAGCTCGACTGACCCGACGCCGAGCACCCGCGCGAGGGGAGACCCGCGGCCGCGCGGTCGTACGAAGAGCCATGCACATTCGCTCGTTTCCGTTCGTGATGGTGGTGGGGGTGTCTGCGATCGTCTCGATCGCGTCGGTCGGGTGCTCCAAGAAGGACCCGGACGCCTCCCCCGCCGGCAGCGCGTCGGTGACGGTCGCGATGCCGAACGCGTCGGGCTCCGCCGCGTCGAACGCGTCGGGCTCCGCGGCGGCCTCCGCCTCCGCGGCGCCCAAGGAGGACCCCGACGCTTGCCCCAAAGACAACAAGCCGCCGGCGTTCACCTACGCCGACGTGAAGTTCACCTGGAGCGAGAAGCCGGCCCTCGCCGACGCCCCCAAGGACAAGGCGTACGCCAACGTCGGCGGCAAGACCTTCGAGCTGCCCAAGGTGGAGCTCTGGGTCTCCGAGAAACGAGGCGAGTTCGACGTGCGGACGAACGACGGCGTCCTCCTCGGGCCGACGATCACCATCAAGGGCGTGCCGAAGGCCGGGTTCCTCGCCGAGGAGAAGTTCGGCAGCAACCGCGGCTACTTCCAGATGCCCAAGAAGGGTGACACCGCGGAGTGCCACCGCCAGACCACGAGCTTCAACGGCGAGAACGCGCGGGTCGTGAAGATCGACCGCTACGACGGCAAGACCGCCGACTTCACGTTCGTCACGACCTGGAAGGAGTCGTACAACGAGAAGCGCCACATGTGGGCCGCGGGCACGGTGAAGAACGCGCGCGTCCTCGTCTTCAAGAACTGACGAGCCGCGGCGCGGCCCGGCGGCGCCCGCGCGCCGCCGAGCCCGCGCGCCCGCTACTCGGAGCAGACGCGGAACGACACGCCGCCTTCGCTGCGGACGGGGCACGACAGCGGTCGGCCAGCCTGCCGTGAGCCGAGCTCGATGTCGGGGAAGAGGGGCTCGGCGAGGATCCCCGTGACCGGCGCGCCGGCGCGCAGGTAGCTGCGGCTCGTGACGCCGAAGACGTAGGGCCTGCCGCCGCGGTTCAACACGAGCGGGCCGCCCGAGTCTCCGGGGCAGAGCGAGCGCACCGACGACTGCGCGTCGAAGGCGCGCCAGACTCCGCCGACGACCTCCCCGCGGCCGAGGAAACGGAAGTTGCCGCGGCGCCGCGCCCCGAAACGTGCATTGTCCATGCAGTTCTCGGCGTCGCCCGGCGCCGTGCCGCGCCCGTACCCGACACCTTGGAAGAGCCCGCCCGACTGCGTCCAGGGCGCCTCGGGGCCCGCGTAGAAGCGCACCTCGGGGACGCTCGACATGCCGTTTCCGTGCAGCAGGATGAGGCCGGCGTCGTACATCCAGTGGGCGTCGTCTTCGCGGTAGCTCGGATGCACGCCGACGTTGGCGCGCCCCTGGTAGAGCGTGACCTCCCCTTGGGTGCCGCCGCGAACGGTGAGGTCGACCTCGCGGTTCGACTCGAGGCAGTGGCCGGCGGTGAGGATGTAGTGCTTGGACAGGACGATGCCGGTGCACGTACCGGCCGGGACCTGCAGGTAGACGGCGTACGTGGCGTCGGGGGCGAGGGCGGAGTTCGAGAGCGACTGAGGGTCGCTCACGGGATCGGCTTGGTCCTCCGGTTCGGCGCAACCGGCCGCGTGGAGCGAGATGCCGAGGGCGAGCGCGAGCAGGGCGGGAGAGCGGTTTTGCATCGAGTCCTCCTGCTCGGCCTCGTCGCAAGCGCCGTTCCACCGGCGAGGCGCGCGCGTTTCGCGGGAATCGCGCGAGAGCGTCGCGTGGTGCTGCGGCGCGGCCGTCGCAGCGGGGGCGCTCCTCGCGGGTCGCCCGCGTCAACGACGCCGCGGGCTCTTCGCGACCGACGTCACTCGCAAACCGTGATCGCGATCGCGATCGCGTCGACGCTCGCGGTGGGCGCGGAGCCGTCCACGGCCAGCGACACGCCGAACACCGGGCGCTGGACCTCGTCGGCGCTCAGGGTGAGGCCCCAGGAGTCGTCGGGCCCTCCGTACGTGGCCGCGCCCATCGCGGTCGGCCACGTCACGCCTTCGGCGGCGCGGGACGCGCTCTTCTGGGCGCCGCCGACGAGCGCGACCTCGCGGTCCGAGATCCCCGCCGCGTCCGCGCGGCGCACGATGGTGACGGTCACCCCCGCGACGCGCGCGCCGCGCGGGACGACGAGGCCGAAGCCCGTCGCGACGAGCTGCCCGTCGGCCTCGTCCCCGGTGGCGACGATGCCGTCGTTGCCGACGCGCGCGCCGCCCGGCTTCCACCACCCCGTCACCTCGGTGGGGCCCGCGGGGCCGACCGTGGTGCAGCGGCCCGATCGCGCGTCGGCGCCACCGCCGCCGCCACCGCCGCCACCACCGTCGGGGCGAGCCGCCGACGCGTCTCCCTCGGCGGTCGTCGACGCGTCGCTGGCGATGGCGTCGACGCGCGCAGCGCTGCCGGCGAGGCCGCTCGTGTCGACGAGCAGCGAGCACCCCGGCGCGCTCACGAGCGCGATCGACAGAACGAGCCTCCCGGCGCGAGCCCAGACGGCACCCTTCCCTTCCCCGAATCGTCTTTGTGTGTGCACGACCACCTCCGATGCACCGCCTGGACCAGGCGGCGCGTGGAGGAGCGCGAGTGCGGAAGGCGATGGCGCGCGCGGGGTCGTGGGCCGCGGGTGCGATGGAATCCGGTTCGGGTCCGTCCAACGCGACGAGGGCGCGAGCGCGCCTCCGCCAGCGTCGGCGGCGTCGCAGCGCGGCTCGAGCGGCGCGTGGGCCCGCGTCACTGGTGACGCCGCTTCCGGGCTCGGATCGCGCGAAACGCGGCGATCCGCCCGCGAAGGGCCGTGGCACGTGCGGTGCAAACCGGGGACGCCGAACGCCCGCCGAGGAGGTCCTTCATGCGCCTTGCATCTCTCATCGCCGTCGTCGTCGTAGGCTTCACTGCTGCCTGCGGGTCCGAGACGCCGTCCATCGAGGGCTCGTCGACGGGAGAGGGGACCTCCTCGGGGGGCGCGTTCGGCGGCGCCTCGGGATCGAGCGGCGCGGGCCCCTCCGCGCCCAAGCCCGGCGGCGGCTCGTTCTGCGACGGCAAGGGCGGCATCCAGCTGCCCGGCACGAGCCTCTGCACCGCAGACCTCGCGAGCCGCACCTTCCGCTTCGGCCTGTGCAGCTGCCGCGATCTCACGCTGTCCGGCAACCTCGTCACCTCGTCGTTCGACTCGGCGACGGGCAAGAGCAACCAGAAGGGCGGATCGATCGGGACCAACGGCGCCCTCGTCAACAGCGGCAGCAGCCAGGTCGGCGGCACGTCGTGGTCGGCGAAGGAGACGACGTTCTCCGGTTACGCCGCCATCGCCGGGCATCTGCGGGCCGGCGGAGGCGTCACCGCCAACGGCTCGGCCGAGGTCGGCGGCGACCTCTTCTCCCCCACCGCCCCGAGGGGGCAGGTCACGGTCCTCGGCACCCAGCACGTCCCGGCGACGGTCGCGCCGCCGTGCGACTGCGGCGCCCCCCTGCCGATCGCCGACTACATCGCCGCCTTCGCGAAGGACAACGACAACGCGGCGATCTCGCTGAAGCCGGGCGATCTCGCGTCGGTCAACGGCCCGCGGGAGGTGAAGCTCCCCTGCGGCCGCTACTACCTCGACGAGATCGGCGGGGGCGGCAACCTCAAGCTCGTCATCGGCGGCCGCGTGGCGCTCTTCGTGCGCGGCGACGTCTCGATGGGCGGGGCGCTCGATCTGGAGCTCGCGCCCGGAGCGCAGCTCGACGTCTTCGTCGGCGGCTCGTTCATCGTGTCCGGCGGCAACGAGGTCGGCAACCTCGCCGCCCCGGCCACCGTCCGCATGTACGTGGCGGGCCCCCGGGTGACGTTCGACGGGAGCGCGACGATCGCGGCCAACGTCTACGCGCCGAACGCGGTGGTCGACACCGGCGGATCGCTCCGCGCCCGCGGCGCGGTCGCGGCGCGCACCTTCACCGCGAGCGGCTCCGTCGACGTCGCGTACGACGAGGCGATCCTGAAGGTCGAGGGGTGCGCCGCGCCCAGCGCCCCGTGCAAGACGTGCAACGACTGTGGCGGATCGGCCCCCGCGTGCAACGGCGGGACCTGCGGCGCCTGCAAGACGGACGCGGACTGCTGCGCGCCGCTGAGCTGCAGGGACGGCGCCTGCGTCGCGCCGATCAAGTGACTCCCGCCGCGCCGGCCGGGGAAGGCGAGCCTCGGCCGGCGCGCGCGTGAGGCTCGGCGCTCGCCACCTCGCCGCGCTCGCGACCGCAACCTCGAACGCTCCTCGGGAGCGAAACGGAGACCCCATGAGCAAGACCTGTCACGCGTTCGTCCTCGTGCTCGGAGGCTTGGCCACGTCGATCGCGGCGTGCGCGGCGCCCCCCGAGGAGAACGCCGCCTCCCACCAGGAGTCCGGTCTCATCGGCCCGAACTGCCGCATCGACCCCGCGAACATCTGGCACGCGCGGAGCCGCGCCGAAGGGCGACCGGGGACGATCGAGCACTGGTCGATCTACGGCCAGGGCGACTGCTCCGAGTCACGGCCCGACTGCATCGCGTGGCTTCGCTCGAAGGGCGCGACCCAGAACGTACGCTGGCGGTATTTCCCCGAGCAGGGGGGGATGACGTGGTGCACCGGCGACGTGGGGAGCTCGTACGATCCGAACGATCGAGACCCGACCGTCCGCACCCTCCCCAACTGAGGAGCGCCGCCTCGCCGTCGCCGCACCGTCGCGCGAGGGCGCGCGCGGCAGCGGTGACGGCGACGGCGACGCCGTCACTCCCCGCGCCACCCGCGCGCGTCACTGCGGCGCGCGCGTCACCCCCGCCCAAGGGTCCTCGGCGAACGGCGGGCACACCTTCTTCCCGTTGTCGCACGACGCCGGATCGATCGCGCAGCGGTCCACGCTCGGATCGTACGGCGGCGGCCCGAGCTTGGCCGACACCCACGCCGACTCGAAGAGCTCGCGCGTCTCGAAGCGCGGCGACTCGCACGGCACCGGCGCCCCCGCCCGCACCACACCCACCGCACCCCCGTAGGCGAGCGCGCAGCCGCCGGTCGCGTCCACCGTCCGCCAGACGGCCTCCCATACCGATTGGGATACGGGCCCCTCGACGGCCTCGGGGCGGGTGAAGCGGGCGCGCGGGCGCCCGGCCTCGCAGAAGATCTCGCCCTCCCGCCCGGGCGCGCCGGCGGGCGGGCCGAACGTCACCCGCATCCCCGCCGCGCAGCCGCGCTCCTTGGGGGGCGAGAGGCACGCAGCCGCCTGCACCGCGGGCAAGTGCACGCGGGCGTCGTCCTCCGGCCGCGTCGGCGCGCGCCGGCCGAACACGGGCTCGGCCTGGAACTCGCAAGCCGCGACGAGGAGCGATGCGGTGAGCGCCGCCAGGGAGAGCTTCATGGCGGCAGAGCCTAATACGACGCGCCCGGAGGCCGCAGCCTCTTCGGCGGGGGCAGAGAGGGTGTATCCTGAGGGCGTGGGCGGTCCCCTCCCCTATCGCGAGCCGACGGCGCCGGAGGCCGAGCCGCCCGACGCCGAGCTCGAGGCCGCGCGCGCGCTCCACCGCCGCGCCGACCGGATCCGGAAGGCCGTCCTCGTCCCGTCGATCCTCGGCGGGATCGCGCTGGGCTTCGGCGGATACCTCGGCGTGCGCGAGCTCTTCTTCTCCGCGTTCGGCGCGCACCAGCCGGTCGTCACCGGCGTGGTGGGGATGCTGCCCCCCGTGCTCGCGGCCTTCTGGCTCGCGCGCGCGGCCAGCGACGCGCTCGTGCGTCGCGCCCTGCCGAGCTGGCGCGCCGAGCTGGCGCGCGCGCACGGACTGAGCGAGGAGGCGCTCGACGAGCACGTGCGCGTGGCCGGCGGCGGCCCCGCGACCCCGGCCGCGCTCGAGCCGTAACCGCCGGTCTTCTCCCGGTTTTCGCGCGGACGGTCGCCGCGGTCGACAAACGGCGGGCGGGGGCTAAGGTGGCCCCGTGGGCCCCGATCTCCGAGGCGCGTTCCTCCAGCCGATCCGCGAGCTGATCGGCCCGGACCACCGCGTCTACCTGCCGTTCGTGGCGACCTCGTTCGCCCTCGCGGCGGTCGTGTGGCTGCTCCGGCGGGGCCGCGGGAGCGCGCCCCTCCTCCGCTACCTCGTGCCGTGGCGCCTCTTCCTGCACCGCTCGTCGCGCTTCGACGCGCGGTGGCTCGTCGTCCGCGCGCTCGCCCACGCCGTGATCGCGTGGCCGGTGAAGGTCACCGTCGTGGGGACGATGCTCTTCGTGTCGGGGCACCTCCGCGACGTCGTGGGCAGCCCGCCCTGGGACTCCCCGAAGGACCGCGCGCTCGTCGTCGCGGCCTTCACCCTCGTCACCTTCGTCGCCGACGACTTCACCCGGTTCTTGCTCCACCTGGCGATGCACCGGGTGCCCGCGCTCTGGGAGCTCCACAAGGTCCACCACTCGGCCGAGGTGCTGACGCCCCTCACCCTCTACCGCGTCCACCCGCTCGAGAGCGTCGCGAACAACCTCCGCGGCACGCTGACGCTCGGGGCGTGCGCCGGCCTCTTCGCGTGGGCGCTCCCAGGCCGCCTCTCGGGCTGGGAGATCCTCGGCGTGGACGCGCTCGGCTTCGCGTGGACCGCCCTCGGCTCGAACCTCCGCCACTCGCACGTGTGGATGACGTGGGGCCCGCTCGAGCGGCTCTTCGTGAGCCCGGCGCAGCACCAGCTGCACCACGGCCGCTCGGAGTCCACCTGGAACAAGAACTTCGGCTCCGCGCTCGCGATCTGGGACCTCGCGTTCGGCACGCTGCTCCTCGCGCGCGGGCGCCGGCCGCCGCGCGTGGGGCTGTCGCGCGCCGAGAGGAACCACGGCCTCGACGCGGTGAGCGCCCTCGTCGACCCCGTCGTCGCGGCCGCGCGCGCCCTCGCGCGGCCGTGGGCTCGCGCGCGGAGCGCCCGGCCCGACGGCGAGCGCGCCCCCGCGAGCCCCCGCGCGCCGAAAACCGAGGGCTCACCCGGAGCCGACGCGCAGCCGTTGCGCCGTCACGGATAGCCGTGGGTTTTCGCGGGGATGAGCTGCGCAAAATCGACGCGCGGCGCGGCGGGAAAGCGAATGGACCGAGGCCCCCTCACGGGTGAAAATCCGCCTCGCCAAGGAGGCCGTATGAAGCTTCGAAACACCGCCGACGTGAGGACGCTGCTCTGGGCGTTCGTTCTCTTCCCCGGGGTCGCGGCCCTCGTCTACGCGAACCCCGCCCACGCGTGGTGGTTCATCCCGCTGTCGCTCTACACTGGCTTCTCCTCCGGCGTGCTCGCGCACTACCACAACCACTGCCCCGTCTTCGCGAGCCGGCGCGTGAACGCGCTCTACTCGATCTGGATCTCCGTCTTCTACGGCTACCCGATCTTCGCGTGGATCCCGACCCACAACGCGAACCACCACAAATACGTCAACGGCCCCGGCGACGCGACGATCACCTGGCGTTATACCAAGAAGGATAGCCTGTTCACCGCGGTGACGTTCTTCTTCGTGTCGTCGTACTGGCAGGGCGGGCTCATCAAGGCCTACATCAAGCAGGCCCGCGAGAACCACCCGAAGATCTACCGGCAGATCCTCACCCAATACGCCGCCGTGATCCTCGGCCAGCTCTCGTTCTTCGCGATCGCGGTCAAGCTCCACGGCCTCAAGGCCGGCGCCATCGTCTACGCCTGCAGCTTCGGCGCCACCGCGGCGATGGGCATGTGGGGGATGATGTTCATCAACTACATCCAGCACGTCTATTGCGACCCGACCGACAAGTACGACCACTCGCGGAACTTCGTCGGCGGCCTCGGCAACTGGCTGGTGTTCAACAGCGGCTACCACACCGCCCACCACGAGAAGGCGGGCGCCCACTGGAGCACCCTGCCCCAGATCCACGCCGCGATGGCCGACAAGATCCACCCCGACCTCAACCAGCCGAGCATCGCCTGGTTCTTGATCAAGACCTACGTGCTCGGGCCCTTCGTCCCCAGCCTGCGGCCCAAGCAGATCGGGCGCCCGGCCTACGAGGCGCCGGCGCCGGTGGAGAAGGACGCGGAGCCGGAGAGCCTCGCCGCTTGACGCGCGCGTGAGCTACGCTCGGTAGCGGAGATGTCGAAGAAGAGGGCACCCGCCCGCGCCGCCCCTCGCCAGGCGCGGGCCCAGGCGACCGTGAGCGCCATCCTCGACGCGACGGTGCTCGTGCTCGACCGCGAGGGGCTCGACGCCGCCACGACGACGCGCATCGCCGAGGTCGCGGGGGTGAGCATCGGCTCGCTCTACCAGTACTTCGCGCACCGGGACGCGATCTTGACCGCGCTCCAGGAGCGCGAGTTCGAGCGGGCGACGGCGATGATGCAGGACGTCCTCGCCGCCGGCAACCTCGCCCGGAGCCCGCGCGAGACGGTGACGGCGGTGGTGCGCGGGCTCGCCGGCCTGTACGCCACCGCCCCCGGCCTGCACCGCGTGCTCGCCATCGAGGGCCTGCGCGTCGCCGCCGCCGAGCGCGTGCACGCGTTCGACACCCGCGTGATCGAGATCATCGAGCTCTTCCTCCGCGCCTCCGACGCGCCGCTGCGGCGGAAGAACACCCAGGCCGCGGCGTTCGTCGCGTTCCAGGCGGTGCGCGCGACGATGCTCGCGACCCTGCTCGAGCGGCCGCCGGGCCTCGCCGAAGACGACATCGTCGAGGAGATCGTCGACCTCGTGCTGCGCTACCTCGTCGACGGCGCACCCGAGCCCTGAGCCGCTCCCGGGCTCACTTCTTCGGCGACACGCAGGCGCCGGCCTCGCACACGCGGTCGCCCTTGCAGTCGGTGTCCTTCGTGCACCCGCCCTTCACCGGCGGGGCCGGCGCCGGGTCGGCGGGCTTGGCGACCTCGGCGGGCTTGAGGGTCGCGTATTTGCCGCCCGGCCGCACCCGCCAGATGTCGTGGTTGCCCTCGGCGGGCGACGAGAAATAGATCCAGTTGTCGCGGCTCCACGACGTCGCGAAGACGCCGCCCTCGCCGGTCGTGAGCTGGGTGAGCTCGGTGCCGTCGCGCTTGACGATCGCCGCGACCCAGCGCCCCTTCGCCGCGCGCGACGCCTGGGTGCGGTCGGTCGTGAAGGCGAGGTACTGCGCGTCGGGCGACCACGTCGGCGAGTCGTGGTTGTAGTCCCCCGACGTGAGCTGGACGAGGTCGGAGCCGGTCTCGGGGTCGAGGAGGAAGATGTGCGAGAAGGCCCCCACCTGGCGCACGAACGCGAGGCGCTTCCCGTCCGGGCTCCACGACGGGTGCCGGCCGTCGCCGAGCATCGTGAGCCTCGAGCCGTCGACGCCGACCGTCGCGATCTTGAAGCCGCCGGCCTTCGTGAAGGTCGCGAACGCGACGCGCTTGCCGTCGGGTGACACCGTCGGGGTGTGCGGGTTCGCGGCGATCTCGCCGGCGATGACGATGCTCACGGCGGCGTTCGGCGCCGCGGTGAGCGTCCGCACGAGGCTCTGGCGGCCGGTGCTCGTGCTCGCGAAGACGACCGACGAGCCGTCGGGCATCCAGACCGGGTCGTGAGCGAGCGACTGCTCGGTGGTGTAGATCGTCCGCTGGGCGCGGGTGCTCGGGTTGACGCCGATGATGACGGCCTTGGTCGGCGTCACGCCCTCCTCGTCGTCGGCCGCGTGCGTCTCGACCTCGAAGAGCACCGTGTTGCCGTCGGGCGACGCCGAGGGGCTGTATTCGTCCACCGGCTCGGCTGTGACGCGCTCGAGCGCGGCGCCGGCCCCCGTGACGTCCAGCTTCTTCGCCGCGGCCGTGGTCGTCGTGGGGCCGTTGTCCCACTTCTTCACGCAGGCCGTCGAGAGCGTGGCGAGGAGCAGCGCCGAGAGGACCGAGGTACGTGTCATGCGCGCAGTTTATGCAGGAGCGGATGGCTCAATCCACTCTCTTCGGCTCAACCCGCGGTCAACGGTCGTGCCGCGCCGCGTCAGCGCGCTTGCGCGCCCGCGTCAGCGCGGCTTGACGTCGGCGACGAGCCGCCGGGCGAGGGCCATGCGGTCGCGGCTGATCGCCTGGGCGCGGCTCGACGTGCAGCCCGACGGGCCCTCGGCGTACACCGCGACGGGATAGTCCTTGCACGTCGACACGCTGATGCGGAGCCGCCGGATCCCCTCGCGGATGCAGCCGACGTGGTCCTCGAGGAGCTTCTTGTCGCCGCCGTGGATCTGCATCGCGCACACGCTGCGGCCGTGATCGCCCACGGCGTCGAGCTTGAGGTTCGACTCGCGCGCGGCGACCGCGACGACGAGCGCCGCGGTCTTGAGCCGGTCTTCGTCCCCCTGGAAGAGCGGCGCCTCGCCGCGCACCGCCTCGTCGATCGCCCGCGCGATGACCGTCGTGTCGGCCTTGGGCGCGAGGAGCGCGCAGGCCGCGAGGATCCAGGGCAGGAGGTTCATGGTGACGACTACGTTAGCAAAAGACCGCGACGCGGCCAGCGCGCCGGGCGCGCGCACCCTCCCGTTCGGGATGAAGGGCGCGCGCACATGTTCGCGGGATCAAAGCGTGATCGCGGCGCGGTACGGTCCGCCGAAGCCGCCGACTCCCGCAGGGCCGCGTCGGAGCCAGCTCGCGAGCGTGCGGCGCTGCCCCTCGTCGAGGGCGGCCGCGATGCGTCGCATCGCGCGGCTCGCGGCGAGCTCGACCGACCGCCCGACCTCGCGCGCCGACGACATCACCGCCGCGTCGTCGAACACGTCGGCCTCGAGCGCGTCGGCGAGGCGCCCCGCCAGCGCGGGCCGCTGGGCCCGCTGCGACGCGACCTCCGCGCGGAGCTCGTCGAGCGCCGCCTTGATCTCCCGCTCCTGCCCCGGCGTCGTGTCGAGCTTCGCGAAGGTGCGCCGGAGCCAGCGGCTCTGGCCGAAGCCGCCGAAGCGACCGAAGCGACCGTGGGGGCCGAAGCCTCGACGACCCATGGAGCACCCGCCGCCGAGCCGACGCCGCACCACGAACCGGATGAGACCGAACACGACTCGTATACCGATGAGCACACCCAACGTCGCGAGCACCGTCTGGACCATGGGACCTCCTTGTCGCCCACGAAGATGCGTCGGCCGGCGGCGCGTCGCCGCACGGCGAGCGGTAAAGAAACGTAAAGCGCTGAAGAGACGGGCACTTGGGCGCGTCCGCGCCCCGCGCGAGCCCAGCCGTTCGCGCCCCGTCAGCGGCGGCGCGCGCGGGCGAGATACTCCGCGCGGACCTCGCCCTCGGCCGCCGCCTCGAGCGCTTCGCGCAGCTCCTCGTCGGCGAGGGCGGGCGCGGCGACGCGCACCCGGGCCCTGGCTCGCTCCGCGTCGCGCGCGGCGAGCGCGAGGGTCGCCCCCACCCGCCGCTCGGGCGAGGAGGCCGCGTCGCCGATCACCTGCTCGAGCTCGTCGTCGGTCACGGCGACGACGCGGTAGTTG
>JAEUKG010000991.1 GCA_016794325.1 Myxococcales bacterium
GCCCCCAACCCTCTGCCCCCAACCCGGTGCCCCCAACCCTGTGCCCCCAACCCTCTGCCCCCGAACGCGAACGCGACCCCGAACGCGAACGCGACCCCGAACGCGAACGCGACCCCGAACTCGAACGCGACCCCGAACGCAAACGGTTCGAGCTCGCGCGCGGGCAAGGAGGGTCGACCGGCGCTGGTCAGCGGATGAGGCCCGTGAGCAGCGCATAGAGCCGATCGGCGCGGGCGATGACCGCGCCGGCGGCCTCTTCCGTGGTGTCGTCGGCGATCGCGGCGATCTCGACGGCGGCGGCGGCCTCCACGCACTCGCCGCGCGCGATGGCATACACGCGAGCCTTGTCGGCCGGGCTCACGCGCCCCGCGGCCTCGGCGGTGTTGAGGCACGCGCTCTTCGCCGCGCGGAGGGCCTGGTCGCGGAGCTTGGGGTCGCGGATCTCGGCGGCGCGCACCGCGCAGAGGAGCTCGGTCGCGACGGCGTACGCGACGAGCCGGTGGTGAGGGAGTCGAGAGCGGGTGGGCGGCTTGGTGTCGGTCATGCCCGCTCGAGCGAACGATCCGTGACAGCGGGAATGCGTGCAGTGCGGCGCGCCCTGCCTCCGCGCGCCGCGCGGGAAGGGGCTCGCGCGGGCTCACCCGACTCGCGACGCGTCCTCGGCGGCAGGTCGCGGTTACCTCGAGGAGTGCCGCGAGCCGCCCTTGAGCGCGTTGGCGCGTGAGTTGCAGAATGCACGGGGATGACAAGAGCCATCCTCGCGATCGCCGCCGCCCTCGCCACCATCGCCGGCGCCGCCTGCTCGAGCAGCGAGCCTTCCGGCGGCTGCGCGACGGTCTGCGCCAGCGACGTGGAGGTCGGGGGCACCTGCACCTCGAAGGGCGCCTGCGCCGCCACCTGCGGCACGACCAAGCTGGTCAAGGACTCCAGCTCCGGCAAGTGCTCGGTTCAACAAGTGAAGTGCGAAGATGACCAGTGGCGCGCGACCGGCGCGCCGACCACGCAGCTCTGCCCGGGCGAGCTCCCCGACGCGGGTGGCGACGCGGCGCGCGACGCCACCCCTTCGGATGCGGCGAGCGACGCCCCCCTGACGGACTGATCCGCCGTGGCACGCCTCGGCGCGGTCAGGTCGCCGGTTCCTCGCCGCCGCCGCCGTCGCCGCCCTTGCCCTTCTTCTTGTTGCCGCCCGTCGTCGGCACGGGATCCCGCGGGGGATCCCCGACCTCTAATTTCGCTTCGCCGAAGACGACCTGCATCTTGCCCTCTTCGGTCGACAGCCGGACCTCGAGGGACTTCGCGCGGATGATGGTGTTGTCTTGCACGCGGCCCGACAAGTTCACCACGTTCGCGTCGAACTCGCCGGCGATCTCGCCGAGCGAGGTCAGCTCGTCGGCCTTCACCTTGCCGCGCACGGCGCCGGTGTCGCTGACGACCAGGGACGGAGCCGAGAGGTCGCCCTCGACCACGCCGCGCACGACGACCGAGCACGAGGAGGTCATCGTGCCCTTGAACTGGGTACCTTCCTCCACGAACGTCTTCTTGTCGCCCTTCGTATCACTCATCGCATTCACTCCGATCCCTGGGGTGGTTCAGCGCTCGTGGCGCGATTTGGAGACTGAGAGTCGCAGCTTCGAGCCGGGCTCGAAGGCGAAGACGGTGCGTTCGGTCGGCTGCTCGACCGAACCGACGAGCACGCCGCCGTTCGACACCAAGATGCGCTTGGCGCCGATGATGGCCGGCGAGCTCTTCTCGTAGAACTGCCCGAAGACGGTGATGTTTCCGTTCCCGGAGATCTTGCAGCCGTGGAGGATCCCGTGCGGGCCCACGATGAGCTGCGTGCCGTTGTGGATGATGATCTCGCACTCCTCGAAGCGGCTGTCGATCTCGACGCTCGCCCCCTCGCCGAACTCGAGGGTCGCGTTCTTGAGCACGTCGCCCTTGCCGAAGTAGCGCGTCTCGGGCGCCTTGGGCGGCGTGATGCCGAGGAGCAGGGCCTGCGCGACCGCGCCGACCACGCGCCCCGAGCCGTCGCCCTCCACCGAGGTGTCGAGCCACTCGACGATGAGGCCGACGATCTCCTCGCCGGTCCCGGTGAGCCCCGCGACCTTCGCGCCGTGGAACACGGCGTTGTCGATGCGGGAGCCCTCGAGCGACGCTCCGCGCAGGTCGGCGCCGTTGAACTGCGCCCCCGAGAGGTTGGCGGCGCGGAAGTCGACCTTGCGCAGGTTGGCCGAGAGGAAGCGCGCGTTCTCCGCGCGGACGTCCTCCATGTTGGCGCCGGAGAGGTTCGCGTCGGTGAAGTCGGCCTCCTCGAGGGCGGCCGACGACAGTGATGCTCCGGATAGGTCACACGCGAGGAGCTTGGCGCCGCCGAGGTAGGCCTCGACGAGGTCCGCGTTCGCGAGGTTCGCCCCCGAGAGGTCGGCGCCGCCGAGGTTGGCGGAGTCGAGCTGCGCGTGGGTGAGCTTGGCTCGCGCGAGCGTCGCCCCGGTGAGCTTGGCGCCCTCGAGGTTCGCGCGCGCGAGGTTCGCCCCGACGAGGTTCGCGCGCTCGAGGTTCGCGCCCTCGAGATCGGCGTTGTCGAGGTTGACGTCGCGCATGTCGGCCCCCGCGAGGTACGCCTCGCGGAGGCTCGCGCCCTTCATGTTGGCGCGGGCGAGGCGAGCGCCCTCGAGGTTCGCGCCCTCGAGATCGCAGCGGCGCATGCTCGCGCCCTCGAGGACGGCCTTGGCGAGGAACGCGCCGGTGAGCTCTTCACCGTCGAGCTTCTCGCCCTTCTTGACCTTCTCGACCACTTCTTCAAGAGAGACAGCCATCGTCGCGCGCTTTCCTTTCGGGTACGGCTGTGCAGTCGTGTCGGCTGCTCAGAGCAGCGAGATGCGGAGGGTCTCCTCTTTCTCGCGGAGGAGTCGTCTAAGGTACTCGATCTTCCCGGAGAAGGCCGCGCGTTCTATCGAGTAGAGCGCTTGGGCCTCGCCGAGGCGAGCGAGCATGATCTTCACGTCGAGGAGCGCCATCTCTCGCTGCTTGCGCGCGCTCTTCTTCTCCCGGGCGTGCCCGGCGTCGTTCGCCTGCTCGTAGGCGCGGTGATACGTCTCGAGATCGTGGAGGTTCGACGCGAGGCGGCCCCACTCGCCGCGGCGGGTGGGATCCACCTCGATGTGGGACACGTCCTCTTTGTAGGCCTTGAAGCGCGCCGAGATGCGAGCGGCGAGCTCCATCGAGAGCCCGGTGGTGTCGGCCACGTCCTTCGGCTTCGCCGAGAAGAGCACGTCGAGCGCCATCAGGCCAGCGGCGAAGAGCTTGTCCTGTTGCACCTTGCGCACGTCCTCGACCTGCTCGAGGAGCGACTTCACGATGATGCCCTCGCGGTCCTTGCGCTCGCTGTCGAGCGTGAAGGCCTCGGGGAGCGTGGCCGCGAGGACCTTGTACGCCTCGAGGATCTCCTCGCGCGCCTTGCCCTCGACGGTGGGAAGCCCCGTGCGGCCCGCGTTCTCGAGCGCGGCGACGAGGCCGTCGAGCCCCCTCACCAGATCGTGGAGCTCGAACTGGGTCGCGCCCGCCTTGAGGGATTGGCTCGCGGGAGTGCAGAGGCCGAGCCAGTCGCTCGTCGCCGGGCCCCACGTGAGGTCGAGGACGAAGTCCTTCACGTGCCGCATGTGCGAGGCCGCGAGCTCCGAGAAGAGCCGCTTGGCGTCGTCGAACACGTGCGACGACGTCGCGGGCGCGACCGACTTCCGCTTGGTGCCGGGGTCGAGGAGCGCGTCGAAGCCGGTGTCGAGCTCGTCGAAGAGCTCGTCGAACGACTCCTCCTTCCACACGCCTTGCTCGGCCGCCTCCATCGAGGCCTCGAGCGCGGCGAGGTCGTCCTCGATCGCGGGGCTGCTCGAGACGACCGGCGGCGGGACGGGCGCGTCGTCGAGGCCGGGCTCGCTCGCCGGCGCCGGCGCCGGCTCGGTGAACGTGGCGGCGGGCGCAGGCACGGAGTCGGCGTGCGGCGATCGCGACGAGGGCGCGCTCGACGACGCCGACATCGGGATGGGCTCGAGCCGGCGATCGAGCGTCGGCAGCGGCGCCGCGCGCGGCACGTCGAAGGCGGGAGGGTTCGCGTCGGTGGGCGGAGGACGCGAGGGCCACGGATCGGGCTCCACCGCCGGGTGATACGAGCCGCTCGCGTCGAAGAACGCGTCGGGCTCGGAGGGGGCGGGCGCCACCGGCGGCGGCACCGGCGAAGAGTGCACGCGCGACGGCTCGACCGGGCGCTCTTCGGCGGCGCGCATCGCGACGTCGGGGACGTACGGGGTGGCCGACCAATCGGACATCGACGCCTCGGGCACGGCCGGCGTGTCCCAGTCGCTGTCGCTCGTCTCGCCCCAGGCCGCTTGCGGCTCGACGGGCGCCGGCGGGATGTCGAGCTCGGCGAGCGCGGCCGCGGCCGACTTCGGCTCGACGGGCGCAGGCCCCACCGAGATCACGCGGGCGATGACCACCGCGGGCTCGCTCTCGCGCTTGGGCCCACCACCACCACCACCCTGCGACTGCATCGACGTGAGCGGCGTCTCGATCCAGGTCGCGGCGCTCGCCTCCTCCTGCGTCCAGTAGACGGGCGACTGCTCGCGGGTGAGTCGGGGGAGGAGTCTCAAGCAGGCCTCGAAGTCCGTATCGTGCCAATGCTCGCGGCTCTGGGTAAAGAGTGAACGTTCGAGACCCACAAAGTCCGCGCGCGGGACCGCGCACTTCACGCAGATCCGGCGTCGCCCGTCGCTGTAGGGGATCGTAGGCCTTGCAAAATGCAGCGAGCTTCGGCAGGGGGGCGCGCCGCCGCCGCGCTCACCACGCGTTCGCTACGCGCTCGCGCCGCGCCGCGCGCGCAGCGACGGCCGCTTTCGGCCGCCGAAGAGGAGGATCCCGGCGATGGCGACGGCGAGGACGACGCCCGCGGCGACGAAGCGCTGGGTGCGGCCCTTGCGCTCCTCCTTCGCGTTCTCGAGGCGATCGAGCTCGACGCGCGCCTTGGCGTGACCGGGGTCGAGCTCGAGGGCGCGCCGGAACGGCTCGGCCTCCGCGACGCCCCGCGCGACCAAGCTCATCCCCTCGAGATAGGCGATCTCGGCTTGGATCTGCGCCTTGCGTGGCCCCTCGGGGTCGAGGCGCTCGGCCTTGCGGAACAGCGCGAGGGCCTTCTCGGGCTCCTTGTCCTCCAAGGACTGCGCGTAGGCGACATATCCCGACACCATCTCCCCGCGCCGATCGAGCATCGGCTGGCGCGCGAGGACGCGGTCGTAGGCGGAGGTCGCCTCTTCGAGCTTGCCGCCCTGCTCGAGCGCGCGGCCTTGCTCGAGCAGCTTGTAGACCTCGTCGAGCCGGAAGCGGTCGAACGCCGCCCAGAGCTCGGTCCGCACTTGCTCGGCGCTCCACCCGTCGGGCGCGGTCTTGCCGGTGAGGTTCGAGTAGGCCTCACGGAGCTTCCAGATCGCGTCCTGGCCGAAGGCGGCCACCGCCTCGCGCGCCTCCTTGCGCACCTGCGCGCGGTCGGAGTTCACGAACGACAGGATCACCGGCAGCGCATCCATGTCGTGGATGGTGCCGTAGGCGCGGAGGACGTCCGACAGGATCTGGTTGTTCTTCGTCTGCACCGCGTCGCCGGGGAGGCGCTTGCCGAGCCCCTCGAGCTGGAGCGCGGCCCAGTGCCGCTGATCGGAGGTCTCGGCCTTGCGGGCCTCGATGAGGGCGGGCACCGCGCGCTCGCCGAGCTGCTTCACGAGCCGCCCGACCTCGGGGCGGAGCTGCGCTTGGTGGTCCTGCGCGACCGCGACGAGCTGGCGCGCCGCCGGCGTCGTCCCGATGTGCGCGAGGCCGCGCAAGAGCGCGACCGTCCACACCGCGGTCTTGTAGCCGGGCGCGTCGCCCTTCTTCAGCTTGAAGAGCTCCTCGAGGAGATCGCCGCCCTCGGGGAGCTTGCCGCCGTGGGCCTCGCGCACGCTCTTCATGATCGCGAAGACGCCCGCGCTCTGCGTCTTGCGCAGCTCGGCGAGCTCCTTGGTGATGGCGGTCACCGCGTCCGGCCCGAGATCGGCGACGGCCTTGGCGGCGCCGCGCCGCGCCTCGAGGTCGTCGCTCTGCGTCAGCGGCGCGAGCATCTTCTCGAGGTCGGCCACCGTCATCGAGCCCTCGGCCTCGACGCGCGGCTTGCCGCTCTCGGCCGGCGCCGCGGGCTTGTCGCTCGCGGCCGCGGCCTTGTCGCCGGCGGCGGCTCGGTCCGGGGCCTTGCCGAGCGCGGGCGCGCCCGCCATGCCCAGCGAGGCGAGGAGGGCGACGACGAGGAGGCTTCGCTGGCTGCGGTTCATGGTGCCTTCCGAAAAACGCCGCGGGCCGCCCGGCTATTCGACGATGCTGAACTCGGGGTACTCCCCGGTGTAGCCGCGCCAGCGCACGTCGACGCTGTCGACCCGCGCCGCCGAGGGGCCGTGGTTCGCCCAGCTCGTGAGCTCTTTGATGGAGTCTTCTTCGCCTTCCGCGAGCATCTCGACCCCGCCGTCGGCGCGGTTCTTCACCCAGCCGGTCAGGCCGAGCCGCCGCGCCTCGCGCTGCGTCGCCGCGCGGAAATAGACCCCTTGCACTCGACCCCGGACGATGACGTGAACCCGTTTGTTCGCCACGCCGTCCTCTTACCGCAAAGCCCGCAAACGCGCAACCTTGCTGGGGTTTTCGCCCTCACGGGCCGGGCTCGATCTCGACGGCGTCGACCTGCTTGACCTCGGCCTCGCCGAGGGCGCCGTTCTTCTCGATCCACCGGAACTTCATCTGCTCCTCACGGTTCGGGCGGAGCAAGGGCGTGCGCGCGAGGTCGTCCCACTCGGCGCGCTCGATGGCCTTGCGCTTGCCACCGCCGCGCACGGCCACGACGCGCGCCTTG
>JAEUKG010001026.1 GCA_016794325.1 Myxococcales bacterium
CGGCACGCGGTACTTGCCGGCGAATTCCACCGAGCGGATCTGCAGCACCTTCGCGCCGAGCGACGCGAGCTCCAGCATCTCTTCGTACGAGATCCTCGGGATCTTCCGGGCCGAGGGGCACACGTTGGGATCGGTCGTGTACACGCCGTCGACATCGGTGAAGATCTCGCAGGCGTCGGCCCCGATGGCCGCCGCCACCGCGACCGCCGACGTGTCGGAGCCGCCGCGGCCGAGGGTCGTGATGTTGCCCTCGTCGTCGACCCCTTGGAAGCCGGCGACGACGGCGATCTCGCCCTGGTCGACGGTCGAGAAGATCTTGGATCCCTCGATGGTCTTGATCCGCGCCTTGGTGAACGCCCCGTCGGTGAGGATCTTCACCTGGTGACCGAGGAGCGACCGCGCCTTGCCCCCTTCGCTCTGGATCGCGAGGCTGACGAGCGCGCTCGAGACCTGTTCGCCGGTGGCGGCGATCACGTCCATCTCCCGAGCGTCGGGCACCTTGGTGACCTCGTGCGCGAGCGCGAGGAGCCGGTTGGTCTCGCCGCTCATCGCGCTCACGATGACGACGACCTTGTTTCCCGCCTTCTGGGCTTCGATCGCGCGTCGCGCGACGTTTCGCATGCGATCGATCGAACCGACCGAGGTGCCGCCGAACTTCTGGACGACGAGGGCCATGACGAGGGGGACGAGATAGGCCGCTTTTCGCACCGCGTCAACGCGCGGCAAACGGTCCGGTGTCGAAGAAAACCCTTCCCATCGGCGGCCCAAACGGGGAAAACACCCGCCTGGGGATGGGGTCGTCCTACACCGCCTACATCGTCGAGACGTTCGTCACGCTCGCCATCGTGTGCGGGCTGGCGTACGCCGTGCTCTTCGGCGCGCGCCGCCTCGGTGTCGGGCGCGCCCGTGGGCCCATCGAGCTCGTCGGCCAGCTCCCCCTCGACGCCCGCCGCTTCATCTACCTGGTGAAGGTCGGCGAGCAGGTCTACGTCGTCGGCGCGGGGGAGGGCGGCTTCACCAAGCTCGGAGAGATCGGCGCCGCCGACCTGCCCGCCGAGAAGCGCACCGACGCCTTCGCCGCCATCCTCGCCCGGATGGGCCGCGGCGGAGCCGCGCGCGCGACGTCCCAGCCGCCGCCCCCGGACGACGACGCGGGAGGCCCGAATTGAAGCGCCTCGTCGCCGCCCTCGTAGGCCTCGCGGCCACGGCGTTTGCGTGCACTCTGCACGCAGCTCCGGCCGACGCCGCCCGCACCGACGACATCCTCGGCAAGCCGCTCGCGCTCGTGGTCGCGCTCGCGCTCGTATCGCTCCTGCCGTTCGCGTTCATGAGCGTCACCGCGTTCGTGAAGATCTCGACGGTGATGCAGATCACGAAGAGCGCGATCGGAGCGCAGAACGTGCCGTCGAACACGGTGGTGATGGCGCTCGCGGCCGCGCTCACGTTGCTGGCGATGGCCCCCGTGGGCGAGAAGATCATGGACCGGGCGGCACCGATCGTGAACGGCAAGGGCGCCAAAGACACGACCGAGCTCGTCGCCGCCGGCATCGACGCCGTCCGCGAGCCGATGCGCGACTTCTTGAAGAACAACTCGAGCGCGAAGGAGAAGGAGCGCTTCTTCCAGGTCGCCCGTGAGGCGCGGCCCGCCGCCGAGAAGGCCAAGGTCACGCCCAACGACCTGCCGGTGCTCGTCCCCGCCTTCGTGACCACCGAGCTCACCGAGGCGTTCGCGCTCGGCTTCCTCATCTTCTTGCCGTTCCTCGTCATCGATCTCGTGGTGTCGAACATCTTGCTCGCGCTCGGCATGCAGATGCTCAGCCCGACCCAGGTGAGCTTGCCGTTCAAGCTGCTCTTGTTCGTGGCGATCGACGGGTGGGGCCTCCTGGCTCAAGCGCTGGTGGCCGGTTACCGCGTATGACTCGGCGGCTGTTCGTCGTCGCGGGGGCCCTCGCTCTCGGGGTGGCCTGCGGGGCCAACACCGGCAGCCACGCGAACGACCCCCAACGCAGCATCTGCTTCAGCTCCATGGAGTGCGCGAGCTACATGCGATGCGTGAAGGGGCCGAACGCCATCAACGGCTATTGCCGCTCCGCCCACGAGATCGCGCGCGCCGCGCTCGTGATCGACGCCGGCGAGGACGCGGCGCCGCGCGAGGCGCGCGACGCCGTCGCCGACCCCGACGCCGCGTCGGCGGCGGTCCTCGCGGACGCCGCCGCACCCTGACCGCCGCGCCAGCCTAGCGTCACCGTCACCGCGTCGTCCCGGCCGCGTCTGCGGCGGTCCGCGAGGACGCCGCTGCGCCCCGAATTCGGCGCCGTCACCGCGGTCCGGGAGGACGCCGCTGCGCCCCGAATTCGGCGGCCGTCACCGCGGTCGCGGCGGCCGTTGCCCCGCCCTGAAGCCGCGCCCGTCACCGCGGACCTTGCACCACTGCGCCTCGAAGCCAGCGCCCCGTGAGGTGAATTCGATGCCGCCGAGCGGAGCGAAGCCCTGAGGCAAACGGGAGGCGAAAACAAGAAAGCCCGCCGGGTGGCGGGCTTCCTCGAGACTTCCGGAGGGGGTGGAGCAGAGGGGGATCGAACCCCTGACCTCCGCATTGCGAACGCGGCGCTCTCCCAGCTGAGCTACTGCCCCAACGGAGCCACTCGGTTTCGCAGGAGGGGGAACCGAGCAGCGGCGGCGGACTCTACGCGCGCCGCGCCACATGTCAACGACTCCGTAGAAGGTCCGCGCGCGATTGGTGTGCAAGTGTTCGAAAACGCTTGGTAATGACGGCTACCTCCGCGGGGCCAGCGGCGCCGCCGTGCGGTCGGGCTCGGGCGCG
>JAEUKG010000474.1 GCA_016794325.1 Myxococcales bacterium
GAGCGGGCTCGGGAGCGGGACAGGGTCGGCTCAGCGGATGAGGCCAGTGAGAAGAGCGTAGAGCCGGTCGGCGGAGACGATGACGGCATCCGCGGCCTCCGCCGTCGCGTCGTCGGCGAGGGCCGCGATCTCGACGGCCGCAGCGGCCTCGACGCACTCCCCGCGCGCGATCGCGAAGACGCGCGCCTTGTCGGCGGGGCTGACCCGCCCTGCGGCCTCGGCCGTGTTGAGGCAGGCGCTCTTGGCGGCGCGAAGGGCCTGGTCGCGGAGCTTGGGATCGCGGATGTCGGCGGCGCGCACGGCGAGGAGGAGCTCGGTCGCGACGGTGTAGGCGACGAGCCGGTGGTGAGGGAGCCGAGAGCGGGTGGGCGTCTTGGTGTCGGTCATGCCCCGAACGACGCGTGCCAGCGGCAAGTGCCTGCACTGCACGCAGTGGCGCCGCTGGCGCGGATCGTTCGCGTCAGGGGGCTGACCGGCACCGAGGCGCCCACCCGCGAAGCTTGCCAACGGGGCTCACGCGTGGCGCGGCCCGAACCCCACCACCCGAACGTGCTCCGGAACCCGAACCGTCGGGGTGAGGAGTGGGCGGATCCCGCGTCCACCCCCGCCCCCCCCGCCCCCGACCTGAGGTCTCTCGTCCTCGCGTGGTGAGCCGCCGCAACATCATCCCCGCCGCGGCCCTCATCAAAAAGACATCAAAGTCTGTATGTCGGAGGAAAAGTGCACCGTGGCTGCGCATCCACGGCGTACGAGCGCGTGTAGGGCGCTGGCGCAGAAGTCGCAATCCGCGACGACATGAAGCTCCACCGCACCCCCCTCGTCCGCGCCCTCCCCGCCGCATCTCTCGCCGCGCTCGCCCTCGCCGCGTGCGCCGGCCCCGCCGAGGACGGCGCCGCCGAGCCCGCCGCGAGCGAGAGCGCGATCGTGGGCGGATCGGTGTCGGCCGGCGATCCCGCCGTGTTCCAGCTGAAGACCGTCACGCCGAGCGGCGGCGGCTCCACCATCTCGGGCTGCACGGCGACCCTCGTCGCGCCCAAGGTGCTCGTCACCGCCGCCCACTGCATCGAGGACGCGACCCCGCAGAGCGTGGCCTGGGTCAACAACGCGAGCACGCCCGCCGACATGCCGAGCGCGGCCAACGGCTGGCGCCGCGCCGCCCAGATCAAGAAGCACCCCTCCTATCCGCAGCAGTACATGAACTACGGCTACGACTGCGCCGTCATCGTGCTCGAGGAGCCGGTGACCGGCGTGACGCCGAAGCCCTACAAGCGGACGAAGATGGGCGCCGAGTCGCTGCAGTCGCCGGCGCGCATCGTCGGCTACGGCAACACCAACGGCCGCGCCGGCACCGGCAGCGGCACCAAGCGCGAGCTCGCGACGAAGATCAAGGAGGTCCGCGACGGCGTCCTCACCATCGGCTCGCTCGGCGCGGTGTCGTGCCAGGGCGACTCGGGCGGCCCGGCGTTCGTGGCCGAGGGCGGGGTCGAGACCATCGCCGGCATCTCGTCCTACGGCGACATCGGCTGCGTCGAGAGCGGGTCGTACGCCCGGACCGAGCTCTGCGCGGCGTTCTTCGACGGGTTCACGCAGCAGAGCTGCACCCCGCAGTGCGCGGGCAAGGTCTGCGGCGGCGACGGCTGCGGCGGGGTCTGCGGCACCTGCGGCGCGGGCCAGGTGTGCGCGTCGGGACAGTGCGTCGCCGGCGGCGGCGGCGGCAACGGCGGCGGCGGCAACGGCGGCGGCGGCAACGGCGGCGGCGGGACGACGCCCCCGAGCGGCTGCGTCGAGAGCGAGCCCAACGACTTCCTCGGCAGCACGAACCGCTTCTGCCCCGACGGGACGGTGAGCGGCGAGCTCGCGAGCGGCGGCGACAACGACTTCTTCGCCCTCGATATCCCTGCCGGCTCCGTCTACGACGTCACCTTCGCGTCGGCGGGGCCGGGCCTCGGGCTCACCGTCTACAAGGACACCGGCAACAGCTTCTACGGCTGGGACGGCGGGTCCGCGCGACGCGTGTACATGCAGACGTCGACCGGCGGGCGCTACTACGTGAAGGCCTACCGCGCGGGCGGCGCGGGCGCGGCGCGCTACACGCTCCGCGCGGCGATCACGCGGCCCTGAGCCTCCGCGACGGCGCGGCGGTCGTGTATCCTCGCGGGGATGAACGCCCTCCGCGCCTCGCGCGCCTTCGCCTCCGCCGCCGTCCTCGCGCTCGCCGTCGCCGCGTGCGGCTCGGCCATCGAGCAGCAGGAGTCGAGCTACAAACACCGCGTCGGCAAGGTCGAGGAGCTCGCGGCGAAGGCGAGCCCGGCGACCAAGAAGGCGCTCACCGACCGGCGCGACGCCATCGCCAAGTCGTACGCCGCGCTCCCGGCGGACAAGGCGGCGCGAAGCGAGGGCCTCGGCAAGCTCAACCAGGAGCTGAACAAGGTCCTCGAGGAGTACCAGGCCAAGGTCGACGAGGAGGCGAAGGCCGCCACCGACAAGGCCGCGGCCGATCTCGCGGGCCACTGGGTGGGCGGCGGCATCGATCTCCTCATCGAGCCTGGAGGCGCCGTCGCCTACAAGAAGCAGTCGGCGGGGAGCTCGAAGTCGATCACCGGCAAGCTCGGCAAGGTCACCGACACGTCGTTCGACGTGACGGTCATCGCCGTCTCCACCACCTTCAAGCTGGACAAGCGGCCCCACCAGGAGGGCGGCGCGTGGAAGATGACCGTCGACGGCACCGAGCTCACGCGGCAGTGAGCGCGCGCGTCGCCGTGCGTTCACGGGCGTCCGTGAAGCGCGTCACGGACGTCCGTGAACCGGCGTGTTGACCCGGCCTCGCTTCGCCGGTAGCTCCTCCTCCATGCGCGCCCCCGTCGCCCTCGCCGCCCTCCTCGCCCTCGCCGCCGCGTCGTGCGAGAAGCGCGAGAACGTCGGCACGATCGCCGGGCCGCCGCTCCTCGTCGACCGCGACGCGTCGGCGCCCGCGGCTTCCTCCTCGGCGCCTCCGACCTCCGCGTCGTCGTCGGCGCCTCCGACCTCCGCGTCGTCGTCGGCGCCGCCTGCGTCGGCCTCCGCCGCGGCGGCGACGCCGGCGCCGGCGCCCGAGCCGCCCGTGAAGGCGCGCTTCGTCGTCGGCAAGACCGAGAAGCTCGACGACGGCCTCTGCCGGTGGACGCTCGTCGCGGCGGCCAAGGGCAAGGCCGAGGCGCTCGGCGAGTCGCTCGCCCAGGGCGACGTGCTCGTCGTGGCCCACGCCCTGCCCTTCGAGGTGCGCGCGCTCGGCACCGCCGCGGTCGCGCACGTGCCCTTCACCACCTGCGCCGTCCGGTCGCGCCCGGCTCCGGAGAAGACGGTCGTGCGCGCGGGCGCCGCGCCGCGGCTCACGTGGGCCGGCGGGGCGATGAACGCGCACCTCGACGTCGGGCCGCCGCTTTCGAAGGAGGCGTACATGGGCCGCCTCTACGGGACCGCGGGCGTCGCCGAGCACGATCACCCCGCGTCGTGGGAGATCCTCTTCGCGCTCGAGGCGTCGGGCACGTTCACGCTCGCCGGGCAGGCGCGGCGGCTCGGCCCGGGCGAGATCGTCTTCGTGCCGCCGGGCACCAAGCACTCGTGGTCGCCGGACCCGGGCGCGCCGCTCACCGCGGTGCAGATGTACGTCCCGCCGGGGCCCGAGCAGCGCTTCAAGCAGCTCGCGGGCGCGAAGTGATATCGTCCTCGCCATGACGACGCGCGCGCGATCCCTCCCCATCGCCCCGCACCCCGAGCCGGCCAAGCGCAAGCTCCCGCTCGCGGGCGAGTCCCGCGCCGTCGACGAGAAGTGGCGCCCGATCTACGCCGTGTGGGAGATCACGCTGCGCTGCGATCTCGCGTGCAACCACTGCGGCTCGCGCGCGGGGCGCACCCGCCCCGACGAGCTCACCACCGAGGAGGCGCTCGACCTCGTCCGGCAGATGAAGGAGCTCGACGTCAAGGAGGTCACCCTCATCGGCGGCGAGGCCTACCTCCGCGACGACTGGACCCAGATCGCGCGCGCGGCCCGCGACGCCGGCATGCTCGTGAGCGTCACCTCCGGAGGGCGCGGCTTCACCCGCGAGCGCGCCCAGGCGGCGATCGACGCCGGCGTCCAGGCGGTGAGCATCTCGGTCGACGGGCTCGAGGAGACCCACGACATGCTGCGCGGCGTGCGGGGGAGCTTCCGCTCGGCGCTGGAGGCCATCGAGAACCTCCAGAGCGTCGGCATGCGCGTCACCGCCAACACCCAGATCGGGCGCGCCAGCCTCTCCGAGATCGAGGCCACGTTCGATCTCCTCACCGAGCGCGGGATCAAGGCGTGGCAGGTCCAGCTCACGGTGGCGATGGGGCGCGCCGCCGACCACCCCGAGCTCCTCCTCGAGCCGTACCACCTCCTCGAGGTGATGCCGATGCTCGGGCGCATCAAGAAGAAGTGCGACGAGCGCGGCGTGATCCTCTGGCCCGGCAACAACATCGGCTACTTCGGGCCGTTCGAGTCCGCGCTCAAGGGGACCTTCCCGCGCGGCCACATGGCGTCGTGCGGCGCGGGGCGCTCGACGCTCGGCATCGAGGCCAACGGCGACATCAAGGGCTGCCCGTCCCTGCCGACCTCGGATTGGGTCGGCGGCAACGTCCGCGACTATCCTCTCAAGGATATCTGGGAGCGCGCCCCAGCCCTGCGCTTCACCCGCGACCGCACCGTCGAGGACGGGCTCTGGGGCTACTGTAGGACCTGCTACTACGCCGACACCTGCCGCTCCGGGTGCTCGTGGACCTCGCACGTCCTCTTCGGCAAGCCGGGCAACAACCCGTTCTGCCACCACCGCGTCCTCGAGCTCCTGCGCGAGGGGAAGCGCGAGCGGATCGTCCGCGTGCGCGAGGCCGACGGCAAGCCGTTCGACTACGCCGGCTTCGAGATCGTGCTCGAGCCGTGGCCCGAAGAGGAGCTCGCTCGCGCGAAGGAGCTCGCCGCGCTCCATCCTTGAGCTATCCTTCCTCGACCATGGCTCTCGGTCTCGCTCCTTGCCCTTCGTGCGCCCGACACCTCCGCGCCTCCGAGGAGGCGTGCCCGTTCTGCGGCGCCGCCGTCGCCGGGAAGCTCTCGCCGCTCCCCGGGACGAGCAAGCGCCTCACGCGCGCGGCCGCGTTCGCCTTCACGGCGTCGCTGGCGGCGGTCGCCGGCGTGCACTGCGGCGACGACGACGCAGGCGGGTCGAGCAGCGGCAAGACGCCGACGGTCGACTCGGGCGCCGAGGGCGGGAGCGGAGGGCAGCCCGGCCCGATGTACGGCGCGCCCGCGCCGGACGCGGGCAGAGACGCTGCCGGTGACGCCGCGAGCGACGCGGCGAGCGACGCGAGCGGCGACGCCGCCGACGAAGGCGGCTCGAGCGGCGCGCTCTACGGCGCTCCTCTGTACGGC
>JAEUKG010001066.1 GCA_016794325.1 Myxococcales bacterium
CGCCGCCGCGCCCGACGCCTCCCCGTCCGGGCCTCCGTCCGACGCGGCGCCACCCCCGCCCCCCGCCGCCCCGAGCCCCGACGCCGCGGCGCCGGCCGGCCCCGCGCCTGCGCCGGCGCCCGACGCGGCGCCGCCTCCTCCTCCAGCCGCGGAGGACGTCGTCGTCGCCGGCACCCGGCCCGAGCAGGCGCCCGGCAGCGCGCACGTGATCAAGGACAAGGAGCTCCAGCGCTTCAAGTACGACGATCCGCACCAGGTCCTCACCGCGGTCCCCGGCGTGTACGTCCGCGGCGAGGACGGCTTCGGGCTCCGGCCCAACATCGGCATCCGCGGCGCGGCGTCGGACCGCTCGAAGAAGCTCACGCTGATGGAGGACGGCGTCCTCTTCGGCCCCGCGCCGTACTCGGCCCCCGCCGCGTACTACTTTCCGCTGGTCGACCGCATGACGGCGGTGCGCATCGTCAAGGGCCCCGGCTCCATCGTCTACGGCCCGAGCACCGTCGGCGGCGCCGTCGACCTCGTGACGCGTGCGATCCCGACCCAGCGCACTCTCTTGCTCGACCTCGCCGCCGGTCAATACGGCTACAACCGCGAGCACCTCGTCTTCGGCCACGGCACCGAGGACTTCGGCTTCTTGGTCGAGGGCGTGCGCCTCGCGAACTCGGGCTTCAAGGAGCTCGACGGCGTAGGCGGCGACACCGGCTTCGTCCGCAACGAGTGGATGGTCAAGGGGCACTACGGCTTCGAGTCGGCGCTCGGTCGCCACGATCTCGGTCTGAAGCTGGGCTACTCCGACGAGGACTCCAACGAGACGTACCTCGGGCTCACCGACGGCGACTTCGAGCGAACCCCGTACCGCCGCTACGCGTCGTCGAAGCTCGATCACATGACGTGGACGCGGACGCAGGTCGCGCTCACCCACACGCTCCGGCTGTTGCCCGAGCTCGAGGTCGCCTCGACGCTCTACCGCAACCAGATCCACCGCGTGTGGCGGAAGGTGAACGGCTTCCGCGACCGCGCGGTCGAGGACGTGCTCTCCGATCCCGGCAGCGCGCGCAACGCGCCCTACTACGGCGTCCTCACCGGGCAGGTCGACTCGTCGCGCCCGGGCGAGGCGATCATGATCGGCCCGAACGACCGCGACTTCGAGGCCTACGGCGCCCAGACCACCGTCCGCTACTCGGCGAGGACCGGCCCCATCCGCCACAAGATCGAGACGTCGATCCGCGGGCACTTCGACCGCGCGGTGCGGCGCCACAGCCAAGACGCGTTCCGCACCGTGGGCGGCCGGATCGTCGCCGAGGGGGGCCCCACCGAGGTCACCGCCCAGAACGAGGCGAACACCACCGCCCTGTCGGTGTACCTCACCGACGCCGCCACCTGGGACCGCCTCACCGTGATGCCCGGCGTGCGGGTGGAGGCGATCCGCGCCGCCTACCGCGACGAGCTCGCCAAGCGGAGCGACGGCGGCTCGTACCAGGTCGTCCTCCCCGGCGTGGGCGCGTACTACGCGCTCACCCGCGAGCTCGGCCTCCTCGGCGGCGTGTACCGAGGCTTCAGCCCCGCGCCCCCGGAGGCGGTCCGCCAGGCCGGCCCCGAGGACAGCGTGAACTACGAGGGCGGCGTGCGGTGGTCGAGCGGCAAGACCTTCGGCGGCGCGTTCAAGAGCCTCCGCGCCGAGGCGATCGGCTTCCTCAACGACTACTACAACCTCACGAGCATCTGCACCTTCTCGAGCGGCTGCACCGCGGCCGCGCTCGACCGGCAATACGAGGCCGGCGGCGCGCGCGTCCTCGGGCTCGAGCTCTTCGCGATCGCCGAGCCCCGCCTCGGCCCGAGCCTCACCGCTCCGATCCGTGCAGCGTACACGTACACCCGCACCGAGTTCCTGAACGACTTCACCTCGGGCGATCCGACGTGGGGCGCGGTGAAGGCGGGCGACGAGTTCCCCTACGTCCCTCGCCACCAGGCCACCGGCTCCGTCGGCGTCGAGGGGCAGCGGTGGGGCGCGTACCTCGCCACCACCTTCGTCGACGCGATGCGCGAGGTGGCCGGGAGCGGGGACCCGCCCGCCGGCAAGTCGACCGACGCGTACCTCCTCTTCGATCTGAGCGCCAAATACAAGCTCACGCGTTGGCTCGAGATCTACGGCAACGGCCGCAACCTGCTCGACACCGCGTACGTCACGTCGCACCGCCCGTACGGCGCGCGCCCGGGCGCTCCCCGCTGGGTCTCGTTCGGCCTCCGCGCCGAGTTCCACTGACGGCTCCGTCCTCGACAATCGCGCCCTTCGCTCTACACTCGACGTCCGGTGACCGACGAGGAGGAGGCGACGCTCGACCGCGCGGACGCGGGGGGAGCAGCCCGGGGCGCGCGCGAGGCCGCCGCCGAGGGTGAAGGCCCCGTCACGCTCGTCGCGCCGAAGAGCGTGCGCGCCCCGTCGG
>JAEUKG010001067.1 GCA_016794325.1 Myxococcales bacterium
CCCGGGCTTCGACGAGCGCGGCGAGAGCGCGCTCGAGGCGGCGTTCCTCCGCGATCCGCGGCGAAACGTAGCGTTCGACAAGCTGTTTCGGCGCGTGCGGGAGCGCAAAGACGGCGACCGCTTGCTGTCCCTCATCGAGACGCGCCTCCAATACACCGACGCGCCCAAGGAGGTCTCCAAGCTCTATTGGGAGCAGGCGCGCGTGCTCCGCGAGAAGGGCGACCCCGAGGGGGCCCTCGCGGCGCTCGAGAACGTCACGCGCCTCGAGCCCGACCACGTCGGCGCGCTCGCCCTGACCGGCGAGATCTTCCTCAAGCGCGGCATGTTCGAGCCCGCGGCCGACATGCTCTCTCGGCTCGCGCGCGTCGCCGAAGCGCCCCCGAAGAACCGCGTCACGGCCGGCATCGCCGCCGTCGACATCTACGAGAACAAGCTCGGGCGCCACGACCTCGCGCTCGAGGTGCTGGTCGACCTCCACAAGGCCAAGCTCTCCACCCTCCCCGTCCGCGAGCGCCTCGCGCGCACCGCGGCCCGGACGAGCGCGTGGTCGCACGCGACCTCGATCCTCGAGGAGCTGATGCGCGAGCGCGCCGAGCGCGACGGCCGCATCGAAGCCGCTCGTCTGGCGATGGCGATCTACCGCGACCGGCTGCGCACCCCCGCGCGCGCGCTTCCCTGCGTCGCCAAGGTGCTCGAGGAGTCCCCGACCGACGGCGACGCGATCGACTACCTCCTCCCCCTCGACGCCGACCGCGCCAAGAAGCAGGCGCTGCTCGGGCGAGCTCGCGACGCGCTCACCCAGGCGTTGACGGAGCACCCGAACGACCCGGCCCACGCTCGCCGGCTCGCGACGATCGCGACCGCGCTCGGTGACGCCTCGCTCGAGCACCGCGCCCTTTCGGTCGCCGTCGCGCTCGGGGACGTCGCCTCCGCCGGCCGCATGGAGCAGGTGCTCGCGGGCAAAGGGCGCACCCCCCAGGTCGCGCTGACGGATCAGCTCCTGCACGCCCTCCTCGCGCCCGGGGACGAGGGGCCGATCGCCCAGCTCTTCGCCCTCCTCGGCCCGACGCTGGCGGAGGCCCTCGGGCCGTCGCTCGCGGCCGTCGGCGTGACGAAGAAGGACCGGGTCGACGCCCGAACCGGGCTCGCTATCCGCAACGAGATAGCGACTTGGGCGGGCGCGTTCGGCATCGGCACCTTCGACCTCTACGTCGGCGGCAAGGACCCCACCGCGGTGCAGGGCATCCCGGGCGAGACGCCCGCGATCGTCGTCGGTCCCCAGGTCACCGGGCTGAACCCGGCGCTCCGCGGGCGCGTCGCGCGGGAGCTCCTCGGCATCGTCCGCGGCACCACCATCGCCCGGTGGCGGGACGACACCACCATCGCCGCGATCGTGGTCGCCGCCTGCAACGTCGCGAAGGTCCCGATCCAGGCCCCCGCGTACCCGATCCTCGGCGAGGTCGAGCGCTTGATCTCGAAGGCGATCGCGCGAAAGACGCGCAACGCGATCGAGCCCGTCTGCCGCGCGCTCGCGAGCCAGCCGCAGGACGCCCGGGTGTGGGCGCAGCGCGCGCGCGCGTCGCAGGCCCGCATCGCCGCCGTCGCCGCCGGCGACGCCTCCGTCGTCCTCCCCGACGTCTTCGGCGAGTCGCCGGAGCGCGCCGCCGCCCTCGCGCGTGAGGATCTGCGCGCCGAGGAGCTCCTGCGGTTCGTCTTGTCCCTGCAGTTTCTCGAGCTCCGACGGGCCCTCGGCCTGGAGGCGGCGTCATGACCGACGACAAGAAGTTCCCCGAGCTCGGCGACCTCGACTGGGACCAGGCGCTCGAGGAGTGGGAGAAGAACACGCTCGTCCCCGAGGTCGCGCGCGACGCGGACTCGCCGCCCCCGGGTGCGGCCGCCGACGCGCCCTCCTCGAAGCCGTTCTACGCGCCTCCTCCGTCCTCGTCCGAGGGCCAGGAGACCCTCATCGGCACCCGCCCCGCCGACCTCAAGAAGGAACGGCCGAGCAAGTCGCGCGGGGGGCTCGGGCAGCTGTTCTCGAAGGGCGAGGGCCGCACTTCCGCGTCCCCGCCGCCGGGGCGCGCGGCGCCGCCGCCGGGCTTCGACTCCTTGTTCGACGCGCCGACGACCACGCACGCGCCGGACAGCGAGCCCCCGGCCGTCCCCGACGTCGAGGACGCGCCGACCGCCACCAACGAGCCCCTCCACGCCCCCGCGCAGCGGCTCCACGATCCGGAGAGCGAGACCCAGATCCTCCACGGGCGCCCCCCGTCGCTCACGAGCGAGGCGGCGGAGCGCCACCCCGCGGACGCGGACGACGAGATGCCGACGCGGATGGTGTCGGTCAACGCGCCGGCTCCAGCCGCGGGCGCGCGCGAGCGGCGCCCGCCGCCGCCCGTCGCGCCGGCGCCAGAGCTCCGCGGCGGCTCGGAGCCGCCGCCCCCGCGGCGCAGCCACATCTTCGGGATGGACCAGGCGTGGCCCGACGAGCGCGCCGCGCGCACCTGGCTCGACGACGACGGCGTCCGGGCGCTCGTCGAGCGGGCCGAGTGGCTCGAGGTCGAGGCGCGCGCGTGCACCGAGCCGGCCGACCAGGCGCGCGGCCTGCTCGTCGTCAGCGAGCTGTTCGCGATCTGCGCGGAGTTCGACCGCGCCTACGCGCTCGCTTGCGAAGCGCGGGATCTCGCCCCCACGAGCGCCCTCGCGCTGCGACAGGCGCGCCACCTGACCGGGTACGAGCCGGTGACGTTGGTCGAAGCGCTCGCCCAAGAGGCCGCGCACTCCGCCACCGCCGCGGCCCGCGCGCACGCGACGCTCTACGCGGCCGACATCCTGCGCCTCACGGGCGACACCGCGACCGCGGCCGAGCACTGGGATCGCGCGCGGAAGCTCGACCCCTCGGACGTCCGCGCCCCGACCTCGCTCGCCGCGCTCGCGCTCGGCCAGGGCGACCACACGAACCCCTCGTTGCACCTCGCCGAGAACTCGGAGCTCGAGGCGGTGGAGCGGGCCGTCGGCTGCGTCCTTCGGCTGCGGGGCGTCGAGCGAGCCGGCGTCGAGATGCCCG
>JAEUKG010001075.1 GCA_016794325.1 Myxococcales bacterium
CGCGCCCCTTCAGCAGCTCTCCAAGTAGCCTCCGAAGGCGAAGCCGCGAGAGGCGGCGGCGTCGGGGCGAGCGCCACCGTTGACGCCAGCGGCAGGGTGCCTGTAAACCGCACGGGTGCGATCGCTCGGGGTGCTCGCCGGCGCGGCCGTGGCCGCGGTCGGGCTCGCGTGGGCCGCGCCTTGCCAGGCGTCGCCCGAGGACATCTTCGGCTACGGGCCGCGGGGCGCGGCGATGGGCGCGACCGGCGCCGCCTCGGCCGAGGGCTTCGAGGCCGCGTATTCGAACCCCGCGCTCCTGTCGTCGGTCCGGCGGAACAAGCTCACGCTGGGCTACCTCGGGGCGACCTTCGGCCTCGACGCCGAGGTCGCGGGCGAGCGCCGCCGGATCGGCCAGGACCCCGCGCGCGGCACCTACATCGGCGCCGAGGTGCCGGTCCCGCTCGGCGGCCGCCTGCGCGATCGCATCGGCCTCGGGCTCGCGTTCTACACCCCGACCGACATCATCGTGCGCGGGCGCATCCTCTACCCGGAGGTGCCGCAGTTCCCGCTCCTGCCCGACCGCGCCCAGTGCCTCACCGTGCGCGGGGGGCTCGGGGGCGAGGTGGGGTGGGGTATCCGTGTCGGTATAGGTTTCGCGGCCCTCGCCGAGATCACCGGCGACGTCACCGTCGCCACCGACGCCTCGGGCAAGGTCGGCACCCGGGTGGAGGACCAGCTCGTCGCGACCTACGCCCCGGTCCTCGGCGTGACCTACGATCTCCCCATCGAGGAGAAGATCCGCCTCGGCCTCGTCTACAAGGGCGAGATGACCGCGCGGTTCGCGGTCGCCATCGACGGCACCAAGCTCTCCACGCTGCAGATCCCGGTCTTCAACATCGCCGGCATCGCCCAGTACGATCCCGCGCAGGCGACGCTCGAGGCGGCGTGGACGCGCGGCCGCCGGGTCGTCGCGGCGGGGGCGACCTTCAAGCGGTGGAGCAAGTACCCGGGGCCGCTCGAGTCGACGCTGCCGTGCCCGGCCGACGAGCCCGACTGCAGCACCCTCACCCCGCCGAAGATCGACTACCGCGACACCCTCGCGCTCCACGCCGGCGTCGACCAGGGGTTCGCCCTCACGCCCGAGCTCGCCCTGCACCTGCGCGCGGGGGCGATGTTCGAGCCCACCCCGATGCCCTCGTCGCTCCCGCCGTCCGACGCGTTCGACCTCGCGACGCGGAAGACGACGAGCCTGCCGACGCGCTTCTACGACGCCTCGCGCGTCGGCCTCACCGCCGGCGTCGGGATCGCCCTCGCGGCGCGGGTGCCGCTCACGATCGACACGTTCGCCCAGTACCACGCGCTCCTGCCGCGGGAGATGCGCTCCGAGGGCGACACGACGAGCGAGGTCACGGTGTCGGGCCGCGTCCTCGCGGGCGGCATGCTGGTCGGGGTGGCGTTTTGAGCCCCGCGCGGCGCCTCCTCGCCTCCGCCGCGGCGGCCGCGTGCGTCGTCACGTCCGCGGCCGCGGCCCGGGCGAACCCCCTCGACGTGTTCGGGTTCGGCTCGCGCGAGACGGCGATGGGCGGCGCCGCCGCGGCGAACGTCACCGGCGTCCCCGCCACCTACTACAACCCCGCCGGCGTCGCCGACGCCAAGGGCCTCTCGATCCAGCTCGGGTACTTCCGCGCGTCTCACGCGCTCGCGATCGACGGCGTCGACAACGAGGTCGATCCGGTCAAGGGCTTCAACGGCGGCCTCGTCGTGCCCGGCCGCCTCCTCGACGTGCCCTTCGGCTTCGGCCTCGGGCTCCACCTGCCCGACGACCGCATCTCGCGCGTGCGGGCGCTGCGCCAGGAGCAGCCGCGGTGGGAGCTCTACGACAACCGCAACCAACGTTTGTATCTTGCAGCCAACCTGGCGCTGCGGCCGGTGCGCTGGCTCGCCGTCGGCGCGGGCTACTCCTTCATGTCGTCGACGCGCGGGCGGCTGGACATCACCGGCTCCGCGAACATCTTCGCGGTGTCGCAGTCGCAGGTCCGGCACGAGGTCGACGCCGATCTCACCGCGATCCGGTACCCCCAGGCCGGAGTGCGGGTGGATCTCAGCGACCGGGTGCGGCTCGCGGCGGTCTACCGCGACGAGTTCCAGCTCCGGCTCGACCTCGCGGCGCGCCTGCGCGGCGACATCTCCAAGCTCACCACCGCGCTCTACGAGCTCGAGACCCACAGCGTGAACAACTTCCTGCCGCGCCAGGTGGTGGGGGCGGGGAGCTGGGACGTCACCGATCGCGTCACCGCGAACCTCGACCTCACCTGGGTGCAGTGGAGCTCGTTCGTGGCGCCGGTCGCCGAGCTCGACGTGAACCTCGACATCCCGCCGCCGCCGGGGGGCTGGCCCGCCAACATCACCCCGCCGACGACGCCGGCGCCCATCAAGACCGAGCCGCTGCGCATGCGCGACCGCGTGGTGCCCCACCTCGGCGTCGAGGTCGCGGCGCTCCGCGGCCCGCGGGTCGACGCGTTCGCGCGGGCCGGGTACGAGTGGGCCAAGAGCCCGTTCGCGGCCCAGACGGGGCGCGCCAACTACGTCGACGCCGATCGCCACACGATGAGCCTCGGCGCCGGGGTCGTCGTGCGGCCCGGCGTCCCCGAGCTTCCGCCCGAGATCCACCTCGACGGCCACGCGCAGCTCTCGGTGCTCCCAGGGCGGATGATGGCGAAGGACAGCCCCGCCGACCTCGTCGGCGACTACCGCGCCGGCGGGCACGTGTGGAACGTCGGCACGACGCTCACCCTCTCGTGGGACGTCGCGATCGGCCGCGGCGCCGCGAGCGCGAGCGCGGGGAGGGCGCGGTGAAGCGGCGGATCGCGCTCGCCGTCGCCCTCGCGGGCTGCGCCACCGGCGGGGCCGACGGTCAGGGCGACGTCGGCCTCCCGACCGCGGGGGTCGGGCCGTTCCGCAAGCTCGCGTCGAGCGAGGTCCCGGGCATCGCCCCCTTCGTGCTCGACGAGCGCCGCGCCGCCTTCCGCGATCCTGGGGCGCTCGCGCGCGGGGCCGGGGCGAGCGGCCCCGAGGTGTGGCTCTACGCGGTCGCGCGCGACGCGTCGGGCAAGGACGTGATCGTCCGCAGCCGGGCGACCGACGGGCGGGCCTTCTTCGGCACCTCGCAGAACGGCGGGCGGAGCCCGGCGGTGGTGCTCACGCCGACCGAGCCCTGGGAGGGCGACGCCCTCTCGGGCCCCGCGCCGCTCGTCGTCGGCGACGTCGTGTATTTGTATTATGCAGGTAAAGGCGGCATCGGCCGCGCGCGCTCGACCGACGGCCTCACCTTCACGAAGGATCCGGGGCCGATCCTCGCCCGCGACCCCGCCGTCGCGTTCGAGACGAGCGCCCCGTCGTCGCCCTCGGTGGCGCGCCTCCCGGACGGGCAGCTCCGCATGTTCTACGCCGGCGGGGCGGGCATCGGGGAGGCGGAGAGCGCCGACGGGCTCCGCTTCACGCGGCGCGACGCGATCCCCGCGACGCCCGCCCTCGATCCCGTGCTCGATCGGGCGCTGCCCTCCCCCGGGGAGCCCGCGCCCTTCGACGCCGGGGAGGTCGCCGATCCGCACGTCATGCTGCGGGTGACCTCGGCGGGTCGCCTCCACGTGCGTGTACTCTACACGGGGTACGACCGGCCCCGCGGCGAGTCGCCGCGGGTGAGCGCGATCGGCTTCGCGGCGCGCTACGGCGACGCCGGGCCCCTCGAGCGCGGGGGCCCGGTGTACTCGGCGGGCAAGGGCGAGCGCGCCCCGACGGCGGTGGAGTGGGGGGGCAGGACGCTCCTCTACGTGGAGCAGTCCAAGGACGGCCTCGGCGGAGAGCCCTACCGGGCGATCGCGGGCGCCCTCGCCCCCGCCGACCAGACCCTCGGCGCCCCCGACGCCTTCCCCGAAGCGCCCTGAGCGGCGTCACGCCGCGCCAGGCGTCTCCAAATCAGGGAGCGCGACTCTCGGACACCGTGCCGTCCGGCCGAAGTTCGAGCATCAGGCGAGCTCCGTTGACGTCGACGACGTCGTACTTCGCCTAGGTTTCGCCCTGTTGGATCCCGGCCGCGACGGCGCGCGCCTCGACGATGTTGTCCTCGATGGAGCAGTAGGTCCACCCGCCGTAGCGGCCGATCGACCGCACGCCGGCCCGCGACAGCTCGGCGGTGACCCGGGCCTGCTCGGCGATGCCCGCCCGCGTCACGTGCACGTAGGCCGGGTCCATGACCACCGAGTGCTCGGCGACGAGCGCGTGGCCGTCGATCACCCCGACGCGCGCGAGGTCCTCGAGCACCCGCGCCCGCGCCGCCGCGACGTCGACCGGAGCGCCGGCCGGGTAGCCGAGCTCGACGTACAGGCTCATCCGGTCGGTGTCGAAGATGTTGTCGTAGAAGCCGATCCGGTAGAACGAAATATCCTTATCGGGATAGTAGACCCAGTGCGCCCCCTGCTTGCCCTTCCTGTCGAAGCCGAGGTTGAAGACGAGCACCTTGTTCCACGAGAAGGCGGCGGCGTCGTGGGCGACGCCCGCGAGCGACAGCAGGCGGGGGAGGGGAGCCGACGAGACGAGGCTCCGGAAGCGGATCTCCCGCTTCGGCGTCTTGGCGACCTTGGCCGCGAGGTCGATCCCGACCACCGGCTCGCCGAGGGCGATCCGCGACGGGGGCACGGCGCTCGCGAGCGCCTTCACGTATTCGATCGCGCCCCCCTCGGGGTAGGTGAACGTCGCGTTGTACGTGCGGTTGTCGGCGTGGCGCATGTTGCGCACGACGTCGGTGAGGTCCGCGTGGGGGAAGAAGCGCCCCATGGCGTCCTTGTCGAGCGTGCGCAGATCGCAGGCGTAGAGCTTCTCGTTGTAGGGGATGAGGAAGCGCTCGGCGATCCCGCGGCCGAAGCGGGCGAAGAGCATCTCGTGGAACGTGGCGTAGTCGCCCTTCCGGGCGGCGGCGACCTCGGGCCCCACCAGCTCGGCGGGCGCCCGCGCGAAATAGAGGTCGTAGAGGCACTCGACGAAGTCCTCGCGCGGGAGCTGGTGGATGTTCTTCTGGAACGGAAAATCGATCCACTGCCCGCGGAAGTCGATGAAGCTCTTCTTCTCGACCGTGAGGACGCGCTGGCCGGGCATGCGCTCGCGGAGCCACGCCTCGATCTCGGGGTGCTTGAAGTGGAAGAAGTGGCCCGAGTAGTCCCAGACGAAGCCGTCCTTCTTCACCGTCTTGCAGTAGCCGCCGATCTCGGCGTCGCCTTCGAGGACGAGGGTGTCGTGATCCGGCCCGAGCGCGGCGGCGGTGGCGAGCCCGCTCACGCCGGCCCCGACGACGAGGGTGTCGACCGATTCCATGGCGAAGGCGAGGTTACACGAAGCCGGCGGGGTCTCGTGCTACCTTGAAGAGCGCATGCTCGTGGGGATGTTGCTCGGCCTCGTCTTCGTGACCCCGATCGTGCTCGTGTACGTGCTGTTCGTGCGGTGGTGCGACCGCTTCGAGCCCGAGCCGTGGTGGCTCGTCACCTGCGCCTTCGTGTGGGGGGCGGTCATCGCCACCCTCTTCGGGGGGATGGCCTCGGGGTACGTCGAGCACGTCATCGCCCAGATCACCGGCCTCGCCACCGGCCACCCCGGCATCCAGGCGTTCGGCGCCACCGTGCTCGCCCCGGTGTTCGAGGAGGGCTTCAAGGGCATCGGCGTCGCCCTCATCGCCCTCGTGAGCGCGCTCGGGCTCAAGGAGCTCGACGGGCCGCTCGACGGCGCGATCTACGGCGGCATCGTGGGGCTCGGCTTCACGATGACCGAGGACATCCTCTACGTCGCGACCCAGTACCGGAACGAGGGCCTCGCGGGGTTCTTCTCGCTGCTCGTCATCCGCACCGTGCTCCTCGGGCTGTCGCACTGCACCTTCACCGCGTGCACCGGCCTCGGCTTCGGCATCGCCGCCGAGAGCCGCAAGCTCGGGGTGAAGATCTTCGCCCCCGTGATCGGCTTCGTCTTCGCGATGGGCATGCACGCGATGCACAACGGCCTGCCCACGTTCTTCGGCGAGAACGGGGCGGCGGTGATGATCGTCATCACCTGGTGCATCGCCGCGCTCTACTTCGTCCTCCTCGGGGTGCTCGTCGCGCGCGACCGCGCGATCGTCATCCGCGAGCTCTGGGGCGAGGTCGGCGGCCTCCTGCACGCCAAGGAGCTCAAGCTCGTGAGCTCCTACTTCGCGCTCGGCCGCCGCAACATGCAGGTGCTCCGCGAGAAGGGGTGGGCCGCCTGGAGCGACCGCCGGAGCAAGCAGCTCGCGCTCGTCGAGCTCGCCTTCTTGAAGAACCGCCGTCGGCGGGGCGAGAAGGGAAAATCGATCGACGAGCGCGAGGCGCGCCTCCGGCAGGAGATCGCCCACGCGAACCGCCGCGGCGTTTGGATCGGCGGCTGAGGCCGGCGCTCAGCGGACGGCGAGGCGCCGGCCGTCGACCGCGACGTGGGTGATCGTCGCCGGGAGCTCCGGCATCACGTAGATGCCGCCCGGGAGGTGGTCGTAGGGGTAGAAGCGGGCCTTGCCGGCGCGCTGGGTGACGCCGGCCGCGTCCGAGAAGGTCGCGTCGCGGAGCTCGCCGCCCGGCTCCTGGTCGAGCGTGATCGGGCTCGAGTCGATCGTCTGGCCGTTCTCGTCGACCGAGATCATCCGGTAGACGGCGGGGGCCGAGATCACGCTCTTCACGCCGTTGACGAACGCGATGCGGTTGTAGAGCGCGGTGTAGGTGTAGTCGCTGATCCACTCGGGCTTGCAGTAGCCCATCATGTCCTTGCCCTTGGTGGGCGAGATGAGCGCCTTGGCCGAGAGGTCGTAGCCCCAGACGCCGATGCCGCCGCCCGAGTAGGGGAACTTGGAGTCGGTGCCCTGCGCCCCGCCGCAGGGGGCGTGGTTGCGGCCGTGCGCGTGGCCGATCTCGTGGGCCATCGTGCTCGCCGACTCGGCGCCGGTGAAGCCGAGGCCGACGCTCGCGCGCACGAAGGTGTCGCTCGGGTTGTCGCCCACGCCGGAGAGGCCGGCGACGCAGCCCTGCGAGCAGAACTGGCCCATCGACGACGCGGGGGCGAAGACGCCGAAGTAGTACACGTCGGCGGCGGCCTTGTCGGTCTGACGCAGGCGGATGAGGGAGTTCAGCGCGTTGGAGAAGCCGGAGCCGTTCGGGCTGATCGCGCTCGTCCACGAGACCGCCGCGCGCGCGGTGACCTCGACCTCGCTCGCCGGGTACCGCGAGAGCATCACGGTGCGGTACGTCTCGAGCTGCGACGGCGAGATGTCGGGCATGCGCTGCGAGCCGTCCGCGTCGTAGCGGAGGGGCACCACGACGACCTTGACCTTGCCGGTCGGCACGAGGCCCATCGGGGCCTGGGTGCCGTCCTGGGGGAAGATCGCGCTGCTCGCCTTGCCCGCGATCGCCGCCTTCTCGCCCTGCTCGTCGACGAGGGCGACAGAGAACGTGGCGCCGGTGACGAGGCTCCCGGCGGGCACGTCGAAGTTGAAGGTCGACGCGATCTTGTCGTCGGTGGAGGCGCCGCTCAGCGTCTTCTTGTCGGTGAGGAGCGGCATGTTGGTGCCGTTCGCCGAGATGCGGAGCTGCGCCGTCACCGTCTGACCCGCGTACGAGGCGTCGGTGGTGACGTACACGCGCACGAGGCCGGGCCGACCCGCGACGACGGGCGCGTTCGTCTTCTCGACGAGGGCGCCCTCCTTGACGATGCTCACCTTCACGCCCTGGAAGAGGGCGATCTCCGAGATGGCGACGCCGGGGACGAGCGCGAGCTTGGTCGGCTGCGCCGCCGGATCCTTGGAGGCGGGGTCGCTCGGATCGGAGCCGTCGCCCGTCCCGTCGCCCGAACCGCCGCCGTAGGCGTCCTTGCCGGCGCCGTCGCCCGTGGCGTTGCTGCCGCAGGCCGCGGCGAGAAGCGTGAGCAGGAGCAGGGTCGTGCGGGTCTTCATGGCGGTGTCCTCCTCCGTCGTTTTCGCGCCCCTCAGCGCGCCAAGAACCGGGTGGGTCTCTCTTAACCCACCCCTCGAAAATATCGAGGTGTTTCGTGGGCAAAGAGCCTTGTCGGCTTGGAAACGGTGTCGCGGTATTACCGCCCGGGTGGAGTCTCGCCAAAGAACATTCGCGTCTCTTCCAGCCTCGCCGGAATCTTGTAGCAACGGTTGCATGCTGCACGCAACCGCAGCGGCAACTTCTGCTCGGAGCGTGCGAGCGCGCGATCAGGGCGGAGGCGCCGCGCCGGGCCGCGCTGGCCCCCACGTGCACTCGATCGCGATGCCGCGCTGCCCTCCGTCGCCGTCGGGGAACACGAGGAGCTTGGCGGGCGGCATCAAGCAGCGAAGCGCGTTCTGCGCGACCGCGCCGCCGGGCGCGAGCCGGACGTTGAAGCCCTCGGCTCGACCCGCCTCGCCGGCGACGACGACGACGCGCGCGGCGCCCGACACGAGCTTGCCCTCGCGCTCGAGCGCCGTCGCGCACTCGTCGAACTGGGACGCGAGGCTCTCGGTCATCGCGACGCCGACCTCGGTCGCGACGCCGCGCGCCTCGGCGAGGGCGACGGTGACGCGCGGCTTCTTCGCGACGTGGACGTAGCCCTCGGCGGGCGCGCCAGCGTCGGCGCGGACCTCGCGCGTCTCGGGGACGACGTTCTCGACGGGCTTCGGGCACGCGGCGGCGAGCGCGCCGAGGAGCGCCGCCGCCGCCGCGATGCGCGTCCGGCTCACCGAGCGCTCAGGCGAGCATGCTCTTGGCGATGACCATGCGCTGCACCTGGGCGGTGCCCTCGTAGATCTGGAGGATCTTGGCGTCGCGCATCAGCTTCTCGACGGGGTACTCCTTGGAGTAGCCGTTGCCGCCGAAGATCTGCACCGCGTCGATGGCCGAGGCCATCGCGGCGTCGGCGCCGTAGGCCTTGGCGTAGCTCGAGATGATCGGGTTGCGGATCCCCTTGTCGAGGTTCCACGCGGCCTTGCGCACGAGCAGCGACGTCGCCTCGTGGCGGATGCCCATCTCGGCGAGCATCGCCTGGATCATCTGGTGCTCGGCGATCGGCTTGCCGAAGGTCTTGCGCTGCTTGGCGTAGGCGACGCACTCGTCGATGCAGCGCTTGATGATGCCGACCGCGATCGCGCCGATGTCGGGGCGCGTCTGGTTGAAGGTCTCCATCGCGACCTTGAAGCCGTGGCCGGGGGGCGCGAGCACCTGGGCCGCGGGGACGTGGACCTCCTCGAGCATGACGGCGGCGGTGTCGCTCGCGCGCTGCCCGAGCTTGTCCTCGTGGCGACCGACCGACAGGCCCTTCTGGTCGCGGTGGACGATGAACGCGCCGATCCCCTTGTGCTTCAGCTCGGGGTTCTCGGTCGCGAAGATGGTGAAGAAGCTCGCCATCGTCGCGTTGGTGATCCACATCTTCTGGCCGGTGAGCACGTAGCTGCCGTCGGGCTGCTTCACCGCGCGGCACTGCATGCCGGCGACGTCGCTGCCGGCGCCGGGCTCGGTCGTCGCGTAGCTCGCGAAGATGGGCTCGCTCGCGAGCCAGCCGAGGTACTTCTTCTTCTGCTCGGCGGAGCCGGCGAGCTTGATGGGCGTCAGGCCGAGGGTGTTGGCGGTGATGCTCGTCTGGATGCCGCTGCAGCCGTAGGCGAGCTCCTCGGTGATGAAGGACGAGTCGACGTCCGAGAGGCCGGACCCGCCGTACTCCTCCGGCAGGGTCGGGTTCGCGAGGCCGATCTTGTGCGCCTCCTCGAACACCTCGCGCGGGAAGCGCGACTCCTTGTCGCACTGCGCCGCGATGGGGATGACGCGCTCTTTGGTGAAGCGCCGCGCCGTCTCGATGAGTGCCCGCTGCTCCTCGGTGACCTCGAAGTCGATCATGGGCGGGTTTCTACCAACGCCCCGCCACCCCCGCAACCGTCATTCCCGCGCGCGTTTTCGCTTCTTCTCGAGGTCGGCGCGGGCCGAGCGCCCGCCGAGCAAGAAGCCGATCACGATCCCCACGAGGAGGATGCCGGGGATGAAGATGAAGTGCTCCGGGGTCGGCGTCGGCATCAGCCCTTCGCCCGCTTGGCGACGGCCCGGTCGATCGCCGCCTCGAGGCCCTCGATGCGCGCGTCGAGCTTGCGCTGCCGCGCCCACAGGAGCGCGACCCAGGCGAGGAGGAAGAACCACACGAGGGCGTACGCCTCCACCAGGAGGACCGAGCCGCTCCGCTGCTCCTTGCCGCCCTCGACCGACTGGAACGACGTGGCGCGGTCGGAGGCCTGCGACGAGGCCGGCGCGGCGCTCGCGGACGCGGCGGCGCTCGCCTCGGGCGCGGTGTATTTGCTGGTGTCGGCCGCCGGGGCGGCCGTGGGCGGAGAGGGGAGCTTGTCGGTCATGCTTCGGTCCGATCGTCGAGGCCGAGGTCGATCGCGTCCTCCTCGGCCCGGGCGAGCCGCGCGCGCGCGAGCTCGACCCGCACCCGCGCCCACAAGAAGCACGCGGCGAGGAGGGTGAAGGTGAAGAGGGCGAGGAAGAACACCACCTTCATGTCGGGGTGGAGGCCGCCGCCGCCCTTGGCCATGATGACCTTCGGGTGTTGGCCCGCCCACTTCTCGACGCTGAAGTGGATGATGGGGATGTTGGCCGCGCCGAGGACGCCGAGCGCGGCCGCGAACTTGCGCTCACCGGGGCCGTCGCCGCCGAACATCCGGAGCACGTTGTACGCGACGTAGATGAGCATCGCGAGCAGGGTCGTGGTGAGCCGCGGGTCCCACGTCCAGAAGACGCCCCAGGCCTTCGAGCCCCAGAGCGGGCCGGTGGTGAGGACGATGAGCCCGTAGGCGACGGCGAGCTCGGCCCCCGCGCGCGCGAAGGCGTCGCGGGCGTCGGTCGGCTTGAGGAGGTAGCCCACGCTGCCGAGGAAACACGCGCCCGCGCCGAGGTACATCGAGTACGCGCTCGGGGCGTGGAAGTAGAAGATCTTCTGGACGATCCCCATCGTCCGCTCCACCGGCGCGTAGAAGAAGATCAGGTGGATGTCGAGCAGGACGAGGGCGCTCGTCACCCCGAACAAGCCGAGGAAGAGCGTGTTCGACCAGTGCGGTCGGGGCTGCGCGGCGCGGGCCATCTCGCTCCGAGCCTACCACGCCCGCGGCGCCCGACGGCGCCGTTCCCGACGCCGCGCGGTCACTTCTGCCAGGCCTTCTTCGCGTCGGCGTCCTTCTTCTGGATCGCCGCCTCGAGCTCCTTCTGGAACGCCTCGAGGGCCGGGTTGCTCGGATCCATGTGCATCGCGAGGACGAGCTGGATCTTGGCCTGCTTCGAGTCACCCTTCTTGTGGAGCTCCTCGGCGCGAAGGACGAACGGCCGAGCTGCCGGCGTCCGGAGCTTGTCGATGAGGTGCTGGGGGCCGACCGCGATGCTGCCCGACGGGCGCTCGACGTGCATCCCGACGATGATGTCCTGGGCGTTGCCCGCGCCCCCGGCGAGCGCCTGGTCGTAGCGCACGCGCAGCTCGGGATCCGACAGGACGCGGTAGGCCTCGGTGCCGCGCCGGAAGATCCTCCCGATCGCCTCGCGCTCCCACCCCGGCCGCGTCACGTGCGCGTCGGGATGGAAGGTGTCGCAGAACCCGTGGAAGGCGTACTTCACCTCGTCGTACGTCGCCCTGGGGCTCACCCGGAAGAGGTCGTAGTACGTGAGCTGGTCGAGGACGACCAGCCATTGCTTGATGGCGGCTTCGTCCATGGGGAGGGATCACCCATAGCCGCCTCCGCCGCCGGGCGGAGGCAGGGGTTGCTGGGCGAAGCGGTTGATCATCATGACGACGCTCGACTCGTCGACGCCGCCGATGAGCTGGATGGAGGCGCGCGCCTCTTGGCCCGTCGTGCCGTCTTTGGCGCGCACCTGGAGCGTGCCGTCGGCGTCGACCTCGAACGTGACGTGCACGACCACGTCGCCGCGGGGCGCGGGGCGGATGCCCGACAGCTCGACCTCGCCGAGGTACGTGTTGCCGCCGAACGCCGGGTCCTCACCTTGGGCGACGCGGACCTTCACCACCGTCTGCATGTCGCGGCCGGTGGAGAACTTCCGCGTGCGCTCGCAGGGGATCTTCGAGTTGCGGGGGATGATGGTGTCGCAGTAGCCGCCGGCCGTCTCCACCACGAGCGCGCGCGGGGTGACGTCGACGAGCACCGGCGCCCCGCCGTGCTGCGGCTGCGGGGCCGCCGAGAGCTGCACCGGGGCCGCGCCCACGCCGCCGGGGGCGGGCGACTGGAACGAGCGCGGATCGAAGATCGCGTTCGGGTCGAGCGGCGCGTCCGAATACGACGGCTGCGGGCCCGGAGGCGGCGCGTACGGCTGGCCCCCGTACGGCGGCGGGTTCGTGCCGGCGCCGGGGGGGCTCGACTGCACCCCGAACGAGAACCCCGGCGCCGACGGGCTCGCGCCCGGCGGGCTCGAGCCGTGGGCGAGCGGTGGGTTCGAGCCGAGGAGCGCGCTCTGCTGCGGCGGCGCGCTCGGGTGCTGCTGGAGCGGCTGCGTCGTCGCGAGGGGCTGCGGGCGCGCGGGCTGAGCCTGCTGCTGGGGCAGGGTGGGCGGCCGCGGCGGCTGCTGCTGGGGGACGGGCGGCGGCGGAGCGGCCCGGCTCTGCTGCGTCGGCGGCGGACGCGCGACCACGCCCTGGTTCGTGATCCGGTTCGGCGGGGGCGAGCTGCCGCGCTGCTGCGCCGGGTCCATCACCAGCGTGCCGCCGAGCGGCGGCGGCGGCGCGCCGCCCTGCGGGAGCGGCGCCGTGCGCTCGGGCGCCGACGGGAACGAGGGGAACGACGGGACCGACGTCTCACCCGATTGGGATACCCCGGACGTCGACACGAGCGAGAGATCCTTGACCTCGCCGAACATTCCGTCGCTCGAGACGACGGCGGCGGCGGGGGAGCTCACGCCGGTGGTGGAGACGAGCGACAGGTCCTTGATCTCGCCGAAGCCGCCCTCGGCGCTCGACGGCAGGCCCGCGCGCCCGCTCGGCGAGCTCAGGCTCGGCGAGCTCAGGCTGACGCTGGGCGCGCCGAGGCTCGCGCTCGGCGTGGACGCGATGGACAGATCGCGGAGCTCGCCGAAGCCGGCGGACCCCGGCAGGCCCTGGCCGGGCGCGCCGGGTGACGAGGTGGAGGTGGAGACCAAGCTCGCGATCGACGGCTCGTCGATCGCGCCGAAGCCGACCTGCGTCGACTTGCCGGGGGGCATGCCCGCGGCGGGGAGCGGCTGCGCGCCGGTCATCGTCTGCGGCTCGGCCACGACCGCGGTGAGCGTGTTGCCGCCGGACGAGGGCGCGCCCGAGGGGAACCACTCGAACGGGGTGGGCACGCTGAGGTCGGGGATCGATTGGATCGACGGCTCGTCGTCGCGCCGCGGATCTTTGGCCGTCATCGGCGCCGGGGCGTCTTTGGCCGCGACCTGGGGCCTCGAGCCGGGGGAGCTCGGCGGCGGGCGCTGCGGGATCGGCGGGCGCGACGGGGGCGCGCTCGGCGGCACTGGAGGCGCCGAGCGGTTCGGCGGCCCGCTCGCCATTCGGCCGCCGCTCGGGGGCGCGCTGGGGGGCGCGCTCGGCGGGCCCGACACCGCGCCGCGCCGCCCTTGCGCGGTCTGGGTGCGCATCGCGTTCGGGTCGATCTCGGTCGTCTGGGTGACCTCGTCGCGATCGGCGCCCACGCCGCGCATCGTGTGCGGCGAGTTGCCGGGGAGGCCGGGCGGCGCGGGGATCTCGCGCTTGCGCGAGGTGTCGGAGAGCGCCGCGGCCTGGATCGCCGCGCCGATGGCGACGACCTCGTCGGGGTTCACGCGGTCGAGCGGCTTCGTGCCGAAGAAGGCCTCGACGCGCCGCTTCACCACCGGGATGCGCGAGGTGCCGCCGACGAGGATGACCTTGTCGAACGACGTCGGCGTGAGCCGCGCGAGGCCGAGCGCGTCCTGGGTGACCTTGAAGCTCTTGTCGATGAGCGGGGTGACGAGATCTTCGATCTCTTTGCGGCTCATCGTGAACACGAGGTCGATCGGCTTGCCGCCGACGCCGAAGCCGACGTCCGAGAGCCGCGCCGACGCGCTCTCCTTGGTCGACAGCTCGATCTTGATGTGCTCCGCCGCGACCTTCAGCTTCTCGAACGCCTGGGGATCGGTGCGGGCGTCGTAGCGGTACTGGCGGAGCACCTGCTCGGCCATGCGGCCCGCGATCGCCTCGTCGACGTCGTCGCCGCCGAGGAAGGAGTCGCCGGCGGTGGCGAGGACCTCGAAGACGTTGCCGTTCAGGTCGAGCAGCGTGCAGTCGAAGGTGCCGCCGCCGAAGTCGTAGACCGCCACGCGCTCGGCGCCGCCGCGCCCGAGCCCGTACGCG
>JAEUKG010001093.1 GCA_016794325.1 Myxococcales bacterium
GACGCGAGCGCGGGGTTGAAGACGTACCAGAGCGAGCCGTTGCGGAACTCCTGGGCGTGGTGATCGCGGGAGGTGCAGTCGTTGAAGACGCGGTCGGACTGCTGGGTGTAGTTCGGGCTGAGGAGCCCGAGGGAGATCGACGAGCGGCTCGCCATCGGGACCGGCACCACCGCGGCGTCGGTGAACGTGTAGGCGACGCGCATCATGTCGCGCCCCGGATCGTTCGGGACGTTCACGTCGACCACCTTCACGTTGGTCTTCTTGAAGGTGCTCTTGTCGACGTCCTTGAGCTCGCGGCTGTTCACGCCGATGTCGGCCTCGCGCAGCGCGCCGAACGCGCTCTGGGTCTGCTTGCGGATCGTGTAGACGATCGAGTCGTCGCTCGAGCCGGGCTCGACGAAGACGACGCCGGAGAACTTCAGCTTCCTCTGCCGCGCGGTGAGGCTCGTGAGGTCGTCCTCACCGGTGGCGTCGTCCGGCTGCTCCGAGGGGGCGCAGGCGACGGCGAGCAGCGGGAGGGCGAGGACCGGAAAAGCGGCGAGGAGCTTTTTCATCGTGCCGCGCCTAAGTGCACACTGCGTACCACTGTGTAGGACAATGTCGGTTGTGGCATTCCGGGTGGTTGCGCGATCGGAGCGTTCGCGGCTGGATCCAAGCCGATCCGCCGGGTGGATCCACCCACCTTACATGTAGGTTTCGTAAGGTTTCGAATCGGATGGGGGTGCCGGGCGTTCAGCGCACCGATGAGAGCCTTCGTTCGCCTCCTCGTCGGCAGCGGCGCCTCGCTCGCCCTCTTCGGGTGCCCGAAGCCGGAGCGGCAGAGCGCGCCGGCGTCGTCGTCGGCAGCGGCCGCCGCCGCGCGCGCGGACACGAGCGCGCCGAGCCCCGTCGCGACGCCGCGTTCGACCGCTGCCTCCGACGCGGGCGCCCTCGACCGCGCGGCGCGCCAGCGCTTCGCGGGGCACGTCGCGCGCGGCCGCAAGCACGCGGACGCGAGCCAGTGGGCGGACGCCGTGCGCGCGTTCGAGGCGGCGGTGGCCATCGATCCCGGCGACGCGCGCGCCCAGAGCGAGCTCGGTTGGGCGGCCTTCAACGCCGGCGACCTCTCGACCGCCCGGCGCGCCACCCAGGTCGCCGTGACGGCCGCGAGCGACCGCGTGGTGAAGGCGCAGTCGCTCTACAACGCGGGGCGCATCGCCGAGGCGAGCGACGACCCCGCGGCGGCGGAGCGCGCGTACCGGCAGTCGCTGTCGCTCCGACCGAGCGACGCGGTCGAGAAGCGGCTCGCCTCCCTCGGCGCCGGCCGGGGCGGGAGCGACCTCACCTCGACGGGAACGACCTGCGTGAAGGCGGCGTCGATCGCCGATCTCTGCACGTGCATCGTGGACGAGGTCCGCGCGAGCCGCGGGCGCGCCGAGGGCGGGACCTGCGGCGAGCGCGCCGAGCCTCGGCTCGCGGGCACGAACTTCGTCCTCCTGCACCACGCGATCGGGCCGGCGCCGGAGGCGGAGTGGACCTTCGCGGCCGCGAAGGTCGAGGGCGGATACCTCGTCGCGGCCGAGATCGAGCACGCCGAGAACCCCGGCGCGTTCGGCATCACCGAGACCTCGAAGCTCGGCGGCGTCGAGGTGCGCAAGATCGGCGACAAGCGCGTCGTGATCTTCAAGGCCGAGCACTCCCACCACCGCATGAACCAGGTCGGCGGCGACGACGAGTCCGAGGCGCGCACGGTGCAGACCTTCTGCCTGGCCGATCGCGCGAGCCGCCCCTGCCCGCTCGCGGCGCCCCTCGTCACCACCTACCTCCACGAGCGGCTCGACCTCCAGCCGATCGACGACTTCCCCGACGAGGTGAGGAGGACGCTCGCCTCCCTCCCGGTGCGCAAGAAGACGCGCGTCGAGGCGACGCTCGGGCCGGACCTCGTCGTGGACGTCGTGCTCAAGGAGGGCCGCGCGGACGATCTGCCGCGGGGGCTCCTCGGCCGTCACTCGCTGCGGTGAGGGCGGTGCGTTTCAGGCTCGTCGTTGGCGCCTGCGGTGCGCGCTCCTCGGCGCCGCCTCGACCGTCGGACGATCCCGACGCAGCGGGTCACGGTGTCAGTTCACCGCGAGCAGGCCCCGGAGCTGCTCGGGGCTGTAGTCGTAGTTCTTCCGGCAGAAGTCGCACTCGATCTCGAGGACCTTGCCGTCGGCGATCATCGACTCGATGTCGGCGCGCGGCAGCGTCGCGAGGCTCGCCGCCAGGCGCGCGGGGCTGCACGTGCAACCGAAGGTGACGTCGCCGTCACCGACGCGGGTGTAGGGCATCCCGTAGAGCGTCTCGGCGAGGAGGTCCTCGGGGGCGGCGGCTCCGCGCAGGAGGAGCGGCTCCATCGACTGGAAGTCCTTCAGGCGCTCGGTCATCACCATGAGCATGCCTTCGTCGAGCTCCGGCAGGAGCTGGACGAGGTAGCCGCCGGCGGCCGCGATGTCGCCGTTGTCGTCGACGAGGCAGCCGACCGCGATCATCGTCACCGTCTGCTCGGACTCCTGCATGTAGGCCATGAGGGCGCTCGAGATGCCGCCGCCCTCCGGCACCGACACCACCCCCTGGTGCACGGAGCCGTTGTGGAGGGTGCGCGCCACCTGGACGAGCGCCCGGCCTCCGAGCGAGATGGCGGACTGCCCGCTCGCGAGCTGCACGAGCCCGCGGGTGAGGCCGCTCGGGTGGGCGTCGGCCACCATCCGCGACCGCTCGTCGTCCCCCTGGAGGACGACCTGCACCCGGAGGTCCGGCGCCATGCTCTCGCGGACGAGGACCCCGCCGGTCAGAAGCTCGCCGAACGTGCGCGCCACCGCGCCGCTGACGCGCTGCGCCTGGCTCGCTCCGCGGACCATTTCGGTCGTCCGCGTGGCGATCACCCGGAAGGAGCCGTCGTCGGTCATGGCGCGAAGCACGCTGTCGCGCGCGTGGGGCATCTCCTTCACGCTAATCCCAGCCCTGGGATACGCGAACAGATTTCCGGGCGGTCCCCCGCCTCCGCATGGGGAGATCGTGGCGCGCCGCGTGCACCGTCTACGGGCCAGGCAGCGAGAAACAACCGAGCGGATGGGTACCTGCAACGGATTTCAGGTACTTGGAGCCCCGTCGAACGCCCGGATGTGATGCCTAATGCCATCATGTGATGCTTACTGCCATCACACGGAGTGACGCTGGGATGCCGAGGCTGATTGATCAACGGTACGTGCTCGGCCCCGTCCTCGGGGCGGGCGGCATGGCGACCGTGCACCTCGCCAAGCGCGTGGGGCCGCACGGGTGGAGCCGGCTCTACGCCATCAAGAGCCTGCACGGCCACCTGGGCAACGACCCCCACCTGCGCGCGATGTTCGTGGACGAGGCGCACCTCGCCGCCCGCATCAAGCACCCGAACGTCGTGAGCGTGCTCGACGTCGCGACGGAGGACGGCGAGCTCTTCTTGGTGATGGAGTACGTCCACGGCGTCTCCCTCGCGGAGCTCACCCACCGCACGAAGCTGCGGCGCGGGCGCGTCCCGCAGCCGATCGTGTTCGCGGTGGCGCGCGATCTGCTCGAGGGGCTCCACGCGGCGCACGAGGCGACGACGGAGTCCGGCGAGCCCCTCGGGGTGGTCCACCGCGACGTCTCGCCCCACAACGTCATCGTCGGCGCGGACGGGATCGCGCGCGTGCTCGACTTCGGGATCGCGTGGGCGAAGAAGCGGAGCGAGCAGACCGAGAGCGGTCAGATCAAGGGCAAGCTCACCTACATGGCGCCCGAGCAGCTCGTGGGGGGCAAGGTCGACCGGCGCGCGGACGTCTACAGCGCGTCGTTGGTGGTGTGGGAGATGCTGGCGGGTGAGAAGCCGTTCGATCGCGACGACCTCGCCGACCTCGTGTTCCGCAAGACGCGGCGCGAGGTGGAGCGGCCGAGCAACACCCGGCTCTCGATCGCGGACGCGGTCGACGCGGTCGTGGTGCGCGGCTTCGCCCGCGATCCGGACCACCGCTTCGCCACCGCGCGGCAGATGGCCGACGCGATCGCGGAGTACGGCCGGCCGGCGACCCCGGGCGAGGTCGCCGCGTGGGTCGCGGAGACGTGCCCGGAGCGACTGGCGTCGCTCACGGCCTCGGCGCAGGCGCTCACCGGGAGCGCCCCGGAGGCCGAGGAGGAGACGCGCCCCCGCGCGGCGGCGCGCGCCGCCGCGATCACCACGCCCTCGGCCGCGAGCCTCGTCGTCTCGCTGCCCGACGCGGCCCCGGCCGAGCCTCCGGCCGAGGAGGCTCCGCCCGCGAGCGGGCCGGCGCCGACGCGCCACGCGAGCGGGACGCGGCGCATCGGCGAGCCGATCTGGCGCGCGCTCCGCGCGCTCTTCGGAGGATCGGTGCTCGGGGGCGCGCTGGTGGTCGCGGCGCTCGCGAGCCAGGGCGCCGGGCGCGGCGCGACGACGCGCGCGATCGCGGTGAGGACGCTCGCGGCGCGCGGCCCGTTCGCCCCGGCGGAGGCCGCGACCGCTCCGCGCGCGGTGCGGGGCTATTCGAACGTCGTCACGCCGAAGGCCGGGGCCACCTCGGCCAAGGAGCCGACGGGGACGCGCGGATCGCCCGCGAAGAAGAGGCCGTAGAGCTCGTCGTAGAGGCGGTCGTAGTCGCGCGCGAGCATCGCGTCGTAGACGCGGCCGTCGACGCCGGCGACGGGCGCGCTCACCTCGGCGACGCGGAAGAGGCTGCGGGGACGGACGTTCGTCGAGTAGACCTCGGGCGGCGGCATCGTCAGCCGGAACGTTCGCGGCTTGGAGATGCCGGGGACGATCCACGCGACGTCGTAGACCATCTCGAACCCGGCCAGCGGCTTCGCGCGAAACGACGTGGTCTCCTCGATCTCCACCCGCGGGCCAGAGCGCTCCCCGCCCTCCACGACCGCGAGCACGCTCGCCGGGATCGACTCCGAGATGACCGTACGGAGCGCGGAGGCGACGCGGCGCCGGCGCGAGGCGTTGTCTCTCAGGTGGGAGAGCGCCGCGGTCGGCGCGGCGTCGACGCTCGCGTCGGTGCGCGAGATGAAGACGACGCGGAGCGGCTCGCCGCTCACGAGGGTGAGCTCCATGCGCGCCGCCGCGTCCGCGTCGCGGGCCCGCGCGCGGAAGCGGTCGAGCGCCGCGGCCTTCCCCGCGGGCTCGGCGCTCGGCTTCGGTGCGGGCGCGGGCGCGACGCGGGCGGGCTCGGCTCGGCGCCCATCGCCGGACGGGGCGCC
>JAEUKG010001110.1 GCA_016794325.1 Myxococcales bacterium
CCCGCGCACCCGCGAGTACTTCCGCGAGGTCTACAGCTCCTACGCGACGGGGAACTACCGATCGGCCGTCGTGATGCTCTGGTCGGTCGTCATCTGCGACCTGCTCTTCAAGCTGGAGGACTTGAAGGGTCGGAACGATCCGGCAGCCGTGTCCATCGCCGCGGAGGTCGAGGCCAAGCAGAAGGCGAGTCCGAGGTCACCCGAGTGGGAGGAGCTCTTGGTCGAACGGCTCAAAGAGAGGACCCACCTGCTGGACGCCAGCGAGCACTTGAACCTGAAGACGATCCAGCAGCACCGGCACCTCTCCGCGCATCCAGTGCTCACGACCTCGACCTACGAGCTGTTCTCGCCGAATCGCGAGACTGTGCGCGCGCACGTGCGCAACGCCCTTGAGGGCGTGCTCACGAAGCCGGCACTGATGAGCAAGAAGATCTTCGATGCGTTCACCGAAGACGTGGAGCGCCTCGGAACCGTCATGCCAATCGCTGACGCCGAGGACGCGGACCTGCGTCGCTACCTCGACGCGACGTATTTCAACCGCCTCTCGGCGCCCGTGGCGGAGGCCATCTTCCGGTCTCTCTGGCGGATCGTGTTCAAGTTGGCGGACCCGCGCTGCGAGACGAACCGAGAGATCAACTACCGAGCGCTCCGGCTGCTGTACCGGCGCCACGCGGGGACCTTCGCCGAGGCGATCCGCATCGACGCCGGCCACTACAGCGACGTCGCCCTCTCGGGCGCGCCCATGCGCGCGCTGGTCGCTTTCCTGGCGGACAACCCGCGCGTGTACTCGCTCCTCACCGACGCGGCGAGGGTGCCCCTGAAGAAGCACGTGGAGTCGGACGACGATCAGCTTGCCATCGCCTGGTTCCTGTCGCCCGACCTGCGCGCGCACGCCAGCATGCTCCTCGACAAGCGTCGGACGCCGAACACGTGGTTCTCGGTGAAGGGCGAGACCTTCGAACGCCTGTACGCCCACGCCCGAGCGGAGGGCGCGCATGCGGCCGTGCTCGATCTCGGGATCGACCTATACGCGGGCAGCGGCAACTTCAACCAGGCCGACGAGCGCTTCAAGCACATGGTCGCGCCCCACCTCGAGGAGTACACCGCGGAGCAGCTCAAGGCGCTGCTCACCGGCGTTGAGCGGAACACCCAGACGTACTGGCGCAGCAGGGCCGGAGAGGACCACGCGAAGCTCAAGGCGGCGTGCGATCTCGTGCTCGGCGCGGCGTTCGACTACTCCGCGTACCCGAATTTCGTCGGGTCCCTCCCGGAGTCGAAGCCGGCCGCTTAGCCGGATCGGGCCTCTCTGGAATCACCCACTCGGTTCCCTCCGGTGCACGCACGATGGAGACGTTGACGGGGCGGGCTGCGCGATGTTCGCGGTACGGCGGAACCGGCGCCGGTCTCCGAGGGTCCTGCCCGCAGGGCCCCACCAAGGAGCAAGGGGAGCCAATCCTCCGGTGGGACGAGACGCGTCTTCGCTGCGGGGCCAGGCGCGGGCCACGGATCGCGCAGCCGAGGAGCTACGTCAGGATCGCGAGCAAAGGTCTGAAGAGCCGCGTCAGTGAGCGCCAGGCACGACCGGCGGGAGCTACTCGACGCGCGGGGGCGCGTCCTGAGCGAGCGCGCGGCGGTCCGCGCGCCGGAGTCGCCGCCGGCGCGGTGCGCGGTTGTCGTCGTGGGGACGAGCGGGCGATCGGCCGTCGCGCGCATCGTGGGCGAGGTGGGCGACGGTGCCCGGCGATCGGACTGCGAGCTCACCGTGGTGCCGGGGCAGATCGCGACTCCCTGCATCGGCAAGCGCTGGGCGCACGAGGGGCGACCGTGGGTGGACGGGAGGGTCGAGGACCCACGCATCGACGTCCAGCGGCTCGGCCTCGCGCCATCGCCGCTGCCCCGCCGATCCCCAACCCCACGACGAACGCCTCGGCGGGCACCTCCAGGACATCACGGCGGTGTCCGAGCCCGTCATTGGGCGCAGCCGGTACGCCACGCTATGGAAGAAGAACCGCGTGGCGCGAGCGCCCTCGCCGCCAGGTCCGCGAGGGCGAGGCGCGAGGCGCGGGCCTCCAGCGGCACGTCCGCCTCGAGCACGGGCCGAGGCGAAGGCCCGCATCCTCGGATCGCGGCGGCCCCCGCTTGACGGGGCGCGGGTTCGCGCGGCACCATCGGGAGCTAGACGGGGCGGGATGGCAGAGGCTCCCAGCTCGCGGCCGGGCGTGGACCACCGGGGCGGGCCGTGGCGAAAATACGAGCGCTCGTATTTTCAGCGCACCCCTTGTTTTTGGCTCGATTTGGATTTCGACCCATGCCGAAGCCCCGGAGCAAGACCGCCCTCGCCGCCCCCCGCCGGCCGCGCCCCGCCGCCGTCGTCCGCGCCGAGCACCACGAGCCCCCGCTCGACCTCGACGCGCGGGAGAAGAAGCTCCTCGACGAGGCGATCCGGCTCGGCGTCGAGCTCCAGGCCAAGACCGAGGCGTCGCTGATCGCGTACGGCGCGTGGCTCCTCCAGAACGTGTTCGACGGCGACGCCGCCGCCGCCATGGCCGACTCCGGCGAGCCGCGCGTGTGGGTCGAGCTCGTGCGGCGGGCGAGCGGGCGCGCCCTCGGCCTCAGCCGCAGCACGCTCCTCACCGCCCTGCGCGTCGCCGCCTGCGATCGCCGCGTGAACGACGGCGCGTGGCGGAACCTCGACTACAGCCGGCGCGCCCTCCTCTTGCCCCTCAAGGACCCGCCGCTGCTCCGCGCCGCGGCCAAGCACGTCGTCGAGCTCGACCTCACCCACCGCCAGGTCAGCGACTACGTCAGCGCCCAACTCGAAGGCGCCGGCCGCCCCAAGCAGGTCCGCGTAACCCCCGACTCGCTGAAGAAGCGCGTCCGCGCCATCACCGCCAGCCTCGCCGCGCCCCAGGTCCTCCGCCGCGTCACCGCCATGCGCGCCGACATGACCTCCGAGGACCGCAACGCCCTCGCCGACGAGCTCGCCGCCCTCCGCGACGTCCTCTCCGCCCTCGCCCGCACCCTCCGCGGCAAGGACTGACCGCCCCCCGAGAAGTCGAGCGTCCGCCCCCGTCGGCGCGCGGGCCGTCAGCGACCCTCCACCTCGACCGCGATGCGCGCCTCGAGCGCCGTGAGGACCTTCTCCACGTTCGCCCTCTCGGCCGGGTAGATCTTCGCCCCGAGCTTCCCGGTCAAGCGCGTGAACCCCTGCGCCGTCCGGTGGAGCACGTAGTCGTTGCGGCCGAAGAGGACGAGCTCGCGAAGCGCGAGCGCGTCTCCGTGGGCCGGGAGCGCGTCGAGCCACGCCAAGAGCACGTGCTCGCCCGAGTTGTTGCGGAGGCGCTCGATCCGTCGCCCCAGCTTCGTGCTCCACAGCCACGAGAAGGTCTCGGGGTCCGTGCCGAGCCGGTGCGCGAACGAGAGCGAGAGCGCGCGGAGACGGGGCAGGCCTCTGCCGTCGGCGAACTCCTCCGCGATCCGCTTCGCCTCGTCGAGCTCCCGCATCTTGCCCGCCGGGCCGCCGCCGCCCTCGAGCGCCACCGCGAGCTCCTCGGTCGCGAAGGGCTCCTCCTCGCGGAGGAGGCGCGGGAGGAGGGCGCGCGGGAACCCGGTCAGCCGGCGAAGGCCCCTCGTGCGGCCGCCGAACACGAGCCGCTCGACGTGCTCGAGGGGTGGGATCAGGTCGCCCGCCTCCAGCTCGAGGCTCCGCAGGGTCGCGAGCGCCCGAACCCCCACGATCGCGTCGCGCTCGGGCGCGGTCCGCTTCCACGCGAGGTGGCCCGCGACGGGGAAGCCCCGCTCCCAGCGCACGCTCGCCTTCACGAGCGCGCCCTCGAGCGGCGCGAGCCACGCCGCCGCGTGCTCGCGGAGGAGCGCCTTCGCCTTCTTCTCCTCGACGTTCGCGAGCTGCCACGCGATGAGCTGGCCCCGGGGATCGCCCTCCGCGAGCAGGTGCTCCGCGAGCCGGCGCCGCGGCTCGTCGTCGTCGGGAGCGTCGTAGACCGCCTCGAAGAGCGCCTGGGTCTTGCTCATGACTCGCTCCTCATCGCGTCGGGCATCCGAAGATCCCGCAGCGGTGGACCGCGACCGGTCGTCGACGAACGTCAGCGTGACAGCGCGCGGGCAGCGACGTCCGGTTCGAATCCGGGCATCACGCGGGCCGCTCTCCGGAGCAGACTTGCGGAGACCCAGCGAACCGCGGATCCCGACGTCGACCTCCGGACGTGGGGTGCACCACGTCCGGCCTCGTGTCTGCGTTCTTCCGGGATTTCGGGCGCGTGCAAGCACCACGGCCCTTCAGCGCTTCGGGACGAGGCCTAGCTGCTGGAACAGATCGCACTGGTTCCAGACGGTCTGTTCGCGAACGATGCGTCCGTCCTGGATCTCGCAGGTGATGACGATGCGCACCTTGGCCGACTTGCCCGTCGGCGGAATCGGGCCGTCCGGTGAG
>JAEUKG010001148.1 GCA_016794325.1 Myxococcales bacterium
GGCGGACCAGACGCCGACGCCGCCGAGCGCGACCGCCGCGCCCGCGGCGACGAACGTCACCGCCGGAGGCAGGCCCCACCGGCTCGGCGCGACGCCCTCGCCGCGCGCCGCCGCGCGGTCGCGTTGGGGCGGCGCAGGCGCGGGCGGCGCGGGCGCGGGCGCGGGCGGCTCCGTCGCCGCCGGCGCGACCGGCGGGGGGTCGGGCGGGGGCGCGATCGCGGGCGCGAGCTTCGCGCGGACCCTCCGCGCGAGCTCGGCGAGCGCCGGTGTGCCTCGCGCCTCGGCGCGCCGCGCGAGGTCGAGCCCGAGCTCGCGCTCCTCGGTCTTCAGGACGACCTCGAGGGCGGCGGCGAGGGCCTCGTCGTTCGGCAAGATCGCGTCGGCCTCTCCGAACTTGCGGGCGGCGTCGGCGAGGCGCCCGTCGCGCTCGGCGGCGTCCCCCTCCGCGAACGCGCGCGACGCCTCCTCGCGCGGGCCGGCGCCGGCCGCCGGCCGCGCCGCGGCGATGGCGAGCGCGGCGACGCCGACCGCGATCCACGCGCGGGCGCTCGATCGCGCGAGCGCTCGCGACCGGCTCACCGCTCGTCTCCGGCGAGGCCGTGCTTCACCAACAGGCGCCCGAGGTAGGTGCGGTCGAGCCCGGCGAGCCTGGCCGCCGCCGACTGGTTGCCCTTCGTGTGGGCCATGAGCTTCACGAGGTACGCCCGCGTGAACTGCTCGACGAGCGCGTCCTTCTGCTCGGCGTACGGGCGCGCGACGTCGGCGAGGTCGCGCAGCGCGGGCTCGAGCGTCGCCGGCGAGCTCTCCGCGAGACCCGCCGGCTCCCCGAGCGCGGCGAACGAAGACACGGCGTTCTTGAGCTCGCGCACGTTGCCCGACCAGCGGTCGCTCGTCCAGCGAGCGACGACGTGCGGCGGGAGCGACGCGAGGCCGACCTCCGCCGCGAAGCGGAGGGCGAGGAGCTCCACGTCCTCGGGCCGCTCGCGCAGCGGTGGAATCCGGACCGTCACCACCGCGAGCCGGAAGTACAGGTCCTCGCGGAACCGCCCCGCGTCGACCTCGGCGCGGAGATCGCGGTGGGTCGCGGCCACGACGCGCGCGCGCACCTTCTTCACCGCGTCGCTGCCCACCGGGCGCACCTCGCCGACCTCGAGCGCGCGCAAGAGCACCGGCTGCGCGTCGAGGGGCAGCTCCGCGATCTCGTCGAGGAACAGCGTCCCCCCGTGGGCGCTCTCGAAGGCGCCGCGGCGGGCGGACGCGGCGCCGGTGAAGGCGCCCTTCGCGTGACCGAAGAGCTCGCTCGCCACGAGCTCTCGCGCGAAGGCGCCGCAGTTGACGGCGACGAAGGGCCCCGCCGCCACCTGCGAGCGCTGATGGAGGGCGCGGGCGACGAGCTCCTTCCCCGTGCCCGACTCGCCCGCGAGCAAGACCGGCACGAGCGACCCCTCGAGCCTCGACAGGAGCGCGAAGAGCTGGTGCATCGCCGCCGATCGGCCCACCATCCCCGCGTATTCGTCGCCGGGGAACGCGGCCGCGCGCTGGAGCGCGGCGCCGTCGGCGTCGAGCGTGAGGGTCGCGCGCCCGACGACGAGCCGGCTCCCGAGGCCGAGCACCATCTTCTGGACGCGCTGCCCGAGGTAGAGCGTGCCGTTGCGGCTCCCGAGATCCTCGACGAGCACGCCCTCGGGGGCGAGCGTGAGCGACACGTGGCTGCGCGACACCGAGGGCTCGTCGATCACGAGGTCGCACGTCGGGCCCGAGCCCACGACACACGTGCCGCCGGCCAGCGCGAGGCGCTCGGGCGTGGCGCGAGCGCCCGCCACGGTGACGACGACCGCGAGCGGCGCCCTCTCCCGCTTCGCGTCGAGGGCGAGCGTCTCGGTCGAGTCCGAGAACAGCTTTCCGCCCTCTCTCGCCATCGGGGTCGAGGATATCACTTGCACAACGGCAGCGGCGACGTGCGTTCGCAGGTGGGGCGCGAGCTCGGGCAGTCGCTCGCGCTCGCGCAGTGGTATTTGCCGCCTGCCTTCTCGCAGTTCGCGGCCGATTTGCAGTCCGTGATCGGCGCGCCGGCGTCGTCCACCGACTCGCAGCAATAGCCGCTGCCGCACTCCGACGCCGCGAGGCACTTGAAGCCGGCCGGCCGGCCCCCGTCGCCCGCGTCGGCGCGCGCCGCGTCGCTCGCGCCCGCGTCCGCCGGAGGCTCGAGGCCGCTCCAGTCGTAGCTGCAGCCCGCCGCCGCGAGGGCGACCGCGAGGCGCGCCGCGCCGCGGACGCGAACGAGGACCGAGGTCATCGCGGGGATCGTACACGAGCCAGCCGCGTCAGCGACACGACGCCTCGAGCGCCGCCTCGATCGCGGCCGCGCCCTTGTCGACGGCGTGGATGGAGTGACCGACCTGGGAGAGGAACGTCACCTTCGGCGGCGCGCCCTTCGTCTGGATGCTCTTCGCGAAGGCGAGGCCGGCGGGGACGACACCGTTCTTGCAGTCGCCGAGCCCGAAGAAGAGCTCGATCGTGGTCTTGTCGAAGCGCGTGGTCGCCCCCGGCGCGATCGGGCTCCCGGCGACGAGGGTCGCCGCGTTCGCGGCCGTGGCCTCCTGGCACACCTTGCCCGGGCGCCACGCGCTGTCGACCAGCTGCTTGATGCCGGGGTCGAAGTCGCACACCGGCTTCGCGCCCGGACCGCACTCCCACGCGGCCCCCGCGCCGTCGAGGAGCGCGCCGCACGCCGCCGGCCACGAGGGGTCGGCGCCGCAGTGTTTGTCGAACGAGGCCGCGGGCCCCGACGTGAGCAGCGCGTAGTCGAAGATCTCGCCGCGCCCCTGGCGCGTGAGCGCGGTCGCGATCTCCACCGAGCCGCCCGAGTTGCCGGTGGCGCAGAACCCGCCCTCGCCTTTGTGGAAGGTCTGCTTCAGGTAGGTCGCGAGGGTGGCGTAGCGGCACGCGCTCGCGGCGGGCCCCGCCGTCCCCTCGAACCACTGCCCGCTCTGCGGCGGCCCCGCCCACGCCCGCTCGACGACCCGGTATCCCTTCTGATGCAGTCGCTCCAGCATCGGACCCGCGGCACCGCCGCCGTCGCCGGCGTCTTCGTAGTAGGCGCCGCCGCCGCCGCCGGATCCGAAGAGGATCGTCCCCTTGGCCGGCCCCTTCGGCTCGGCCACCAGGACCTCGACGTCCATCGCCGGCACGTCGGGGCAGCCCTCGACCGCGAGCGCGTAGCACCTCGCGTCGGTGAGATCGGTCTTGTGGGAGCACGCGCCTCGGTCGACCACGCGGCCCAGGGTCACCGGCGTCGGGCTCGGCGCGGGCGTCGGCGTCGGCGTGCCGGCGGGGGGTGCACCCGCGGCCGGCGGAGGCGACGACGGGGACGCGCCCGCGGCCTCGCCGGGGGCGGGCTCGGTCGCGCAAGCGACGAGGGACAGGGACGCGGCGAGAGCGAGGGACGAGACGGTGCGCATGAGTGGCCTCCTCCGCTCCTCCATCGCAACGCGCGTGCCCTGGGCGACGGGAGGCCGAACGCGCGTAACCCTTCGCGATTTCGGCCCCGCGGAGGGCGCTGGTGCAGACTCGAGTCCGCTCTCGGCCCCGCGGCGTGCGGAGTCGACTCCGCATCTCGGCGCACCCCCGACGTCGGCTAACGTACGGCGCATGGTCGCCCTCACCTCGCCCCCGACGCACACGCCCGGCGCCGGACGCCTCGAGGTCACGCGGGTGGGGAGGCGGTCGGTCGTGCGGAGGGCGCACGCCGAGAGCCCCCTCCGCTTCGTGCTGACCGAAAACGCCGGCCACGCGGCGTGGGTCGTGACGAGCTCGTTCGGCGGCGGCCTCGTGCGCGGCGACGTCACCCGCCTCGCGATCGACGTCGACGACGGCGCTGGCCTCGCGCTCCTCACCCAGGCGAGCACCAAGGTCTATCGGGGCGCGAGCGAGCAGCGCCTCGACGCGGCGATCGCGCCCGGCGCGCTCGCCGCGATCCTCCCCGACCCCGTGGCGTGCTTCGCCGGCGCGTCGTTCGTCCAGCGGACGCGCGCGCGGCTCGCGGCCGACGCGTCGCTGCTGCTCGTCGACGCCTACACGTCGGGCCGCGCCGCCCATGGCGACGAGTGGCGGATGACCGCGATCGACGCGCGGATCGTCGTCGAGGTCGACGGCCGCGAGCGCGTCTGGGACGCCACCCGCCTCGACGAGCGCGACGGCTCCATCGCGGCCCGGCTGCCGAGCGTGGGCGCGTTCGCGACCGTCGTCGCGATCGGACCGCGCGCGGCGCCCGCGGCGCGGGCAGGCCTCGCGCTCGTGGCGCGGCCGCCCCGAGGGGCGCGCGTCGCCGCCGCGCCGATCCCCGGAGGAGCGCTGGTGCGCCTCGCGGCGGCCAGCGCCGAGGCCCTCGACGATCTCGTGGGCCTCGCCCTCGGAAACCTCGACGAAATACTCGGCGACGATCCTCGAAGGCGAAGGACCTGAGCATGCACCTCATCCCCCGCGAGCTCGACAAGCTCGTCCTCCACGGCGCGGGCGCGCTCGCGCAGAAGCGCCTCGCCCGCGGCCTCCGGCTCACGTACCCCGAGGCGGTCGCGCTCGTGTCGACGGTGCTCCTCGAGCTCGTCCGCGACGGCCACACCGTCGCCGCGCTCATGGACGTCGGGCGACGGATCCTCGGCCTCCGCCAGGTGCTGCCCGGCGTCGCGACGATGATCCACGAGGTCCAGATCGAGGGCACCTTCCCCGACGGCACGAAGCTCGTGACGGTGCACGATCCGATCGTGCTCGAGGACGGCGACCTCGCCCTCGCCCTCCACGGGAGCTTCTTGCCGACCCCCACGCCCGAGGTCTTCGATCGGCCCGAGGCGTGGGGTGGGCTCACGCCCGCCGACTTCGCGGCCGCGCCCGGCCGGGTCACCATCGCGGCTGGCGAGATCGAGCTGTCGCCCGGCCGCGCCCGCACGACGATCCGCGTCGAGAACCGCGGCGACCGGCCGATCCAGGTGGGCAGCCATTATCCTTTTGCGGATACGAACCGCGCCCTCCAGTTCGACCGCGCCGCCGCCACCGGCAAGCACCTCGACATCCCCGCCGGCACCGCCGTCCGCTTCGAGCCCGGGGAGGCGCGCACCGTGACCCTGGTCGACGCCGCCGGGGGCGCGCGATGAGCCGCATCGACCGCAGGGCCTACGCCTCGATGTACGGGCCCACCACCGGCGACCGCGTCGCCCTCGCCGACACCGGCCTCGAGGTGGAGGTGGAGCGCGACCTCACGAGCTACGGCGACGAGTGCAAGTTCGGCGGCGGCAAGGTGCTCCGCGACGGGCAAGGCCAGGCCTCGGGCGTCGCCGACGACGACGCGCTCGACGTGGTCGTCACGAACGCGCTCGTCCTCGACTACACCGGCGTCTACAAAGCCGACATCGGCATCAAGGCAGGGCGCATCGTCGGCATCGGCAAGGCCGGGAACCCCGCCGTCCAGGCGGGGGTGACGCCGGGGATGATCGTCGGCGTCGGCACCGAGGCGATCGCCGCCGAGGGCCTCGTGGTCACCGCCGGCGGCGTCGACACCCACGTGCACTTCATCTGCCCCGAGCTCGCCGACGAGGCGATCGCCAGCGGGATCACGACCCTCCTCGGCGGCGGCACCGGGCCCGCTGCCGGCACCTGCGCCACGACGTGCTCGCCGGGGGCGCG
>JAEUKG010001151.1 GCA_016794325.1 Myxococcales bacterium
GCCATCGTCACGGTGGGCGCGAACACGGTCATCGACGCGTGGCTGTACGAGGCGATCGAGCCCTACCTCGAGGTGCCCTCGGGAGGCTCGGTCGCGACCACCGCCTTCAGCCTCGCGCGGCTCTGGGGCTTCTCGAGCATCGCCCTCGTCGGCCAGGATCTCGCGTTCTCGGGCGGGCGTTTCTACGCCGCGAGCAGCGTGGACGGCGAGGCGCGGGTGGAGCACGACGAGCGCGGGGCCTTCGTGGCCGGCGGAAGCGCCGGCCTCGATCGGGTGGCGGACGGCCGCGAGGGCTCACGGCGGCTCGAGCTCGTCGAGGTGCCCGGCTACGGCGGAGGGGTGGTGCGCACGTCGCGCGCCTTCGCCGTCGCCCGCCAGTGGTTCGGCGACGAGGCGCGCCGGGTCGGCCGTGAATGTGCACTCTACAACTGCACGGAGGGTGGTGCGCGCATCGAGGGGATGACCGAGCTCCCGCTCTCCGCGCTCGGGTCGACGCTGCCGGCGCCGGCCCCCGAGCCGGTGGCCGCCGTCGTCGCCCGCGCCGCGGGCGCGCTCGACCAGGCGGCGCGCCGGCGCGCGACGGCGGTGTACGTCAAGCGGCTGGTCGCCGCGATCGACGCCGCGGTGTCCGGCGCGCGCGAGTGCGAGCGCCTCGCCGAGCGCGCGCTCGCGCGCCCCGAGCGGGCCCGCCGCCTCGACGCCCCGGAGGCGGCGCTCCAGGTCGCGCTCCGCGGGGCGCACGTGCTCTCCATCGTCACCCAGCGGCCTCTCCGCGAGGCGGGGGAGCGCGGGGCGCGCGCGCGAAGCCTCGCGGAGGCGCTCCACGCCTCGCTCGACCTCTACCGAGCGATCCGGGCGCGCGCGGCCGAGCTGCGCGGCCCGCTCGTCACCACCCTCCGGCGCCTCGAGTAACACCGCGACCAGGCGTCCCTGCGCGTCCGCGATCGCGTCGGTGGCGCCGGCGCTGCGCGCTCGAGAGCGAAGAAGCCGTTCCGCGCGCGCCTCGGCGGCGCGTCGACCCCTCGAACGCTCGGGACGCGACGGGTCAACGTGCCGACGCTCACGTCGCGCCGAAGAGGCCTGCGATCTGGTAGGTGGCGAAGGCCACCAGGTAGGCGAGCGCGTAGGTGTACCCGACGACGAACGCGGGCCACCTCAGGCTCCGGGTCTCGCGGCGGATCGCGGCGACGGTGCTCATGCACTGGCACGCGAGCACGAAGAAGGCGAGCAGGGCGAGCCCGGTGCGCACGCCGTACACCGGCTCGCCGTTCGGCTTCTTCGCGTCCTGCATGCTCTTCGCGAGGGGGGCGGGGTCCTCGTCCGCTCTCTCCACCCCGAAGATGACGCCCATCGTGCTCACCATGAGCTCGCGCGCGCCGAACGAGCCGATCAGCCCCACGTTGATTCGCCAGTCGAAGCCGATCGGGCGCGTCACGGGCTCGAGCGCGCGCCCGATCCCGGCGGCGACGCTGCGCTCGATCGCCGGCGTCCCCTCCACCGCCGGCGACGCCCCGGGCATCGGCACCGTGAGCAGCACCCAGAGGAGCGCCGAGGCCGCGAGGATCGTGGACCCCACGTCCTTGACGAAGCGGGTGGCCGCGCGCTTGGCGCGCCGGGCGACGAGCCGCACCTGCGGCGCCCGGTAGCTCGGCATCTCGAGGACGAGCGGCAGTCCGCGGCCGCGCACCACCGTCCGCCGCATCACCGCCGAGGCGACGAGCCCCGCCACGATGCCTGCAAAATACAACAATACGAAGAGGCCGCCGCGGAAGAAGGCGCTCCTGCCGCCGAAGAAGGCCGTGATCACGAGTCCGTAGGTGGGGATCCGGGCCGAGCAGGTCATCAACGGAAGGACGAGGATGGAGCGGAGCCGCTCGCCGGGGTCGCGGATGATGCGCGTGGAGGCGATCGCGGGGACGGCGCAGGCGTGGGCGACGAGCAGGGGCGCGAACGACCGGCCCGACAACCCGAGGAGGCGGAGCAGCCGGTCGACGATGAACGCCCCGCGCGCGAGGTAGCCCGTCGCCTCGAGGATCTCCATCGCGATCGTGAGGATGACGATCTGGGGCATGAACGCGACGACGGTGCCCGTCCCCGCGACCAGGCCGTCGATGACGAACGACGCGAGGAGCCCGTGCCCGAGCGCGCCCGAGAGCGCCTCGCGCGAGCGCTCGACGAGGAAGTCGACGACGCTCTTGGCGGGGTCGGCGATGAGGAAGACCGCCGAGAACACCGCGGCCATGATCGCGACGAACACGAAGGGCCCGACGATCGGGTGGAGGAGCACCGCGTCCACCCGCTCGGTGAGGGTGCGCGCGCGCCCGTGCCCCTCGCCCACGAGCGCGCGGGCCGCGACCTTGCGCGCGTCGACGGACTTGGCGCGCGCCTCCCGCTGGTCGGTGAGGGCGCGCTCGACGGTGTCGAACACGACGCCGCGCGTCTGGGCTGCGGGCGCGCGCGCGCTCACCGCGCACACCGGCACCCCCAACGCCTCCTCGAGCACCGCGACGTCCACGTCGCGCCCGTCGGCCGCGAGCCGGTCACGCTGCGTGACGGCGACCACCACCGCCTCGGCGCGCGCGAGGAGGCCCTCGGTCATCCGGAGGCCGAGCTCGAGCTGGGTGCCGTCGAGCACCTGCACGATCACGAGTCGGGCTCCGGCCTTGGTGGCGTCGTCGAGCCAGCGGCGGGCGACGCCCTCGTCGGTCGCCGGGTCGACGACGGCGTCGAGCGAGTAGAAGCCGGGGAGGTCCGCGATCTCCGCCACGCCGCTCACCGGTAGCGCTCGCGTCGCGGTGAGGATGTCGACGGTCACGCCCGGGAAGTTCCCGACCTTCGCCTCCTCGCCCGTCACCGCGTTGTAGAGCGACGACTTGCCCGAGTTGGGCCGCCCGACGAAGGCGACGACGACGCGCTCGCGGGTCACGGCTGATCCTCGAGTGTTTCGACGAGGATAGCTTGCGCGATCTCGAGCGCGACCGCGATCTCGGCGCCGGCCTCGGTGCGGAGGTGGAGCGGACCGCCGAACGGGGCCCGGCGGAGGATCGTCACGACCTCGCCGGGCGAGAGCCCCACCGCCGCGAGCCAGGCCGCGACCGGCCCTTCGACCGCCGCGCCCTCGACGCGCACGATCCGCGCGCCTCGGCCGTCCACCCACGCGGCGAGCGTGTGGGCGGAGCTGCCACGCGTGGGCGGAGGAGCGGGAGGAGGTGACGTCGGCATCGTGAGAGGGGACCTACCACGAGAGCGAAGCATGAACTGAAAACGGTTTTCAATACGGCGGATGACTCTGGAAATAAAGGAGAAAATTTTCCCCGGGTGGGCGCCGACACCTACCCTTGGATCCATGCCGATCGTCCGTCGCTGGGGCGCCGAGCGCCCGCCGCGCATGTGGGCGGAGTCCCACGCGCCCGCTCATCCGCGCCGATGCGGTGCCGATGAGCGCGCGTGGGCGGCGCTCGCGCATGCGCGCGCAGGTCGACGCAGAGGCGCCCACGAAAATGGCGGCGAAGGAGGAGAAACGTCTTCCCACGCTCGTAGAAATCATGTGCTTCTACAGTTGGAGGTTTGCTGCCCATGACTCGCTCAGCGCTCGCCCTTCTCGCTTCCCTCGCGCTCCTCTCGCTTCCTGGTTGCGCCGACGAGGAGACGACCTCCCGCGGCTCCAAGCCGACGAACGGCACCCAAGGCACCGGACAGGTGTACGGGACGGAGGACAGCTCCCGCGAGGCGAGCATCGATCACCGGGTGGCGCTCGACGGCGACCACTTCGCGGTGGGCTTCGGCTACGCCGAGGAGCTGGTCGGCGACGCCAACAACCTCTACACGGTGGTGAGGGACGGAGGTATCTCCACCATCATCGCGATTCCGCGCGACGGCAGCCGCCTGCGGAAGGTCGCGACGGGTGACTTCGCGACGAGCCCGCTCGTCCTCCACGGGACCGACCTCTACGTCACCAAGTGGCTGAGCACCGGCACCGTGACCTACCCCTCGCTCTACCGGGTGTCGACCTCGGGCGACGTGTCGCAGCTCACCCACTACCAGAACGAGACGTTCCGCATCGGCGGTGTCGCCACCAGCAAGCGCAGCGTGTTCTTCGGCGGCAACGCGGCGATCTACGAGGCCCCGTTCGAGGGCGGCGCCTACCAGGTCGCCGCTCCGCTCGACGTCGCGCGGCCGCCCTTCGCGATCCAGGACCTGCCCTTCAACCAGTTCGTGGCCGACGACGACTCCTTCTACGCGGTCCGCCAGGACGGCGTGGTCGCTCGGGTGGCGCGGGGCTCCACGAAGGCGGACGTCCTCCTCTCGCACGACGCCCTCGCGAAGCACTTCGACGCGCGCCTGCTCGCGGCGGGACAGTTCGTCACGACCACGATGGCCCAGAGCGACCGCTTCGTCAGCGTGATCGTCACCGCGCGCTCGCGCCAGGACAAGGATCAGTCGCTCACCGTGGTCTATCGCTGCAGCCGCGGCGCGACCCAGTGCGAGGGCATCGCCAAGGGCTCGTATTCCACCGCCGGGATCGTGGACGACGACGTCTACACCGTGCAGACCGGCACGCGCGAGATCACCCGCATCGACGCGTCGGGTGGGACCACCACGAAGGGCGTGCTGCCGAACCAGCCGAGCAAGATCTTCGTCGATGGCAAGGGCGTGACCTACGGGATCGCCTCCGACAGCCAGCACTGGGTGGTCGACCTGCCGAACGCCAAGTGATCGTCGCCCCTCGCGGGCGCCACGAGAGAGAGTCCAGGGGAGAAACAGGGAGAGGGACGAGAGGCGGGAGGCCAAGGGCGAGAGCCCCTGGCCTCTCGTCTTTTCGGGGCTCGGATCAGAGCCCGAAGCAGACGGAGACGGCGCGGGCCACGCCGCCGCCGACCACCGAGGTCTCTTCGAGCTGATCGGTGGCGGAGGCCTTCACCTCGGGTGGCGCCTGCCCCATCGCGAACGACCGCCCCGCGGCCTCGAGCATCGGCACGTCGTTCATCCAGTCGCCGACGGCGACGCACTGGTCGAGCTCGAGCCCGTGGGAGCGCGCGATCTCGGCGAGCGCGGAGCCCTTGGTGTCGCTGGAGGCGCGCGCGATCATCCCCCAGAGGGTGCCCATGCGCCGCAGCGGAAAGGCTGCAATCTGCACGTGATGCGAGATGTGCTCGCGCATCCGCTCCACGCAGCCGAGCAGGCTCTCTTCGTCGCCGAGCGCCACCACCGCGGTGAGGGCGAGCCGCTCGTCCCACAGCGGGTGATCGACGACGCGCTCGGTGCGCCGGACGTCGTCGGACCAGGTGCGCACGTAGGGGACGAAGTCGCCGCCGGCGTCGTCGTGGACGATGCGGTCGGCGGCGAACAGGAACGTCGGCAGATCGTAGGCGGAGACGCTGCTCTTGATGAAGCGCGTCGCCTCCTCGTGCATCCCGTTGTGCTTGATGGTCACGTGATCGGACGCGCGGACGATGTGGCTGCCGTCCGCGCACGCGACGAGGCCCTGGATGCCGACCGCCTCGGCCGCAGGGCGCGTGCCGGGGTAGAGCCTGCCGGTCGCGATCGTGACGACGACGCCCGCGTCCATGCAGCGGCGGAGCGCGGCCAGATCGGCCTCGTGCGGCTCGCCGGATCCCGACAAAAACGTCCCGTCGAGATCGACGGCGATCAGCTTGTAGCCCCCGGCCGGTGTCGCGGGGCGTCGCACCTCAGCCGGCGGCAGAGGCGGGGTACACCGAGACCTTCTTCTTGTCCTTCGTGCGCCACTCGTATTTCACGACGCCGTCGATGAGCGAGAAGAGGGTGTAGTCCTTGCCGAGCGAGACGTTCTTGCCCGGGGCGATCGTCGCGCCGACCTGGCGGACGAGGATGCTGCCGGCGGTGACCGTCTCGCCGCCGTAGACCTTGACGCCGCGGCGCTGCGAGTTCGAGTCGCGGCCGTTGCGCGTGCTGCCTGCGCCTTTTTTGTGAGCCATGACTTCTTCTCCCTCAGGCCTTGATGCCGGTGATCTGGAGGGCCGTGAACGGCTGCCGGTGCCCGTTCTTGCGGCGGTAGTTCTTGCGGCGGCGGAACTTGAAGACGATGATCTTCTTGCCGCGATCCTGCGCGGTGATCTTCGCCTCGACCTTGGCGCCTGCCACGAGCGGGGTGCCGACCTTGAGGGCGTCGCCGCCCACGAGGAGGACGTCGCTCAGGGTGATCGAGTCGCCGACGTTGCCGTCGAGCTTCTCGACGTGGAGCGTGTCGCCCTGCTTGACCCGGTACTGCTTTCCGCCTGTTCGAATGACCGCGTACGCGTCCATGAGAGATCCCTCTTTGGGAGCCGCGCCCCTTCGTGGGAGGCTGCGGCGGGGTGAGACGAGCTCCCGCTCCGGTGCGGAGCGAGAGGTGCCGAGCCCGAAGGAACGGCGGGCCGCGCAGTATAGGCAGGTCGCCTCGCTTGTAAAGACCTCCGTGCGGCGCGCCCTTCGATGCGCGTCTGCGCGCGCGCTCGGACCGAAAGGAAGCGCCCCCCACCGTCCTCGCGGTGAGCCGAAGAGGCCGCAACGTTGCGGCGTCCGAGCCTCAGCTCGGGGGAGGTCCGATGGAGGTGTTTGTAGGATTCCGACGTGATTCCGGGAGGGTAGCCAGCGCGCCCGGGACGGTGCATACTTTGCTGGCAGCTTCGTCACCGCGAGCCCTACGCGACGTCTTGGGCCCGCTCTGAAACTGCGCTGCACACCGAGGGACCATGAGATTTGCCTTCGTTCCGTCCTTGAGCCTGGGCGCGCTGATCGCCGGTGCGGTGGTCCTTTCGTGCTCCGGGCCCGATCCGGGCGAGATCCAGTACAAGGAGCGGCGGCCCACCAGCGGGCAGACGAGCTCCGGCGGATCGAACAGCTCGTCGGGTGACGCCGACGGAGGCAGCAGCGGCGGCAGCAGCAGCGGCGACGGTGGCGGGAGCAGCGGCAGCCTCATCTTCGCGGACGCCTTCACTGCCGGGACCGCCGTCCAGACCGCGAGCGCCATCGGCGGCCACAACGGCAAGTTCGGCGCGGCGGGCTCGAACCCGGCCGGCCAGGACTGCACGACCTGCCACAAGGCCGGCGGCACCGCGCCGCAGCTCACGATGGGCGGCACCGCGTACGCCGACTCGGCGGGCACGACCCCCCTCCAGGGCGCGCAGGTGCGCGTGGTCGATGGCACGGGCAAGCGGCTCTGCCAGGCCTACACCGACAAGGACGGCAACTTCTACTGCACCGATCCCGTGACGATCGCCGCGGGCTCGAAGGTCGGCATCCGCACCGCCACCAAGGTCGGCGAGATGCAGACGCCGATCTCGACCGGCAACTGCGCGACCGCGAGCTGCCACGGCCCGCTGAAAATCTACCCGAACAAGTGAGGCCAACACGGCCGACACGAGGGGGCCGCGGCTGCGGTTCCCCCTTGCGTTCTCGCGTGGGTGGCGGAATGGTGGGGGGCGATGACCTTCACCGGCACCCTCACCGCGCTCGTGACGCCGTTCAAGGACGACGCCGAGCGGAGCATCGACTGGCCCGCGTACGAGGCCCTCTGCGAGGCGCAGGTCTCGGGGGGCGTCTCCGCGCTCGTGCCCTGCGGCACGACCGGCGAGAGCCCCGTCCTCGAGGATGAGGAGCAGCTCGAGCTCGTCCGACGCGCGGCGGCGATCGCCAAGGGCCGCGCGCGCGTCGTCGCCGGGACGGGCTGGAACTCGACGAAGAAGACCAAGCTCGCCTCGCAGAAGGCGGTGAAGGCGGGCGCGGACGCGGTGATGATCGTCGCGCCGTACTACAACAAGCCCACCCAGGCCGGGCTCGTCGAGCACTTCGTGGCGGCCGCGCGGAGCGTGGACGTCCCGGTGATCGTCTACAACATCCCCGGCCGCACCGGCATCGATCTCGCGGCCGACTCGCTCGCGGCGATCGCCGAGGCGTGCCCCAACGTCGTCGCGACCAAGGAGGCGACGGGGAACGTCCTCCGCGCGCAGGAGATCGCGATCAAGCTCGGCGAGCGCATGACCGTGCTCTCGGGCGACGACGGGCTCACCGTCCCGATGATGGCGATCGGCGCCAAGGGCGTGATCAGCGTCACGTCGAACCTCCTGCCGCGCGAGGTCTCCGAGGTCACGCGGCTCGCGCTCGCGGGCCAGTGGGACGCGGCGCGGCGCGCCCACCTCGCGCTCGTCCCGGTCCACGAGGTGATGTTCGTCGAGTCGAACCCGGCGCCGGTCAAGGCCGCGCTCGCGCTCCAGGGGCGCATGCTCGACGTCGTCCGCCAGCCGCTCGTCCGCGCGAGCGACGGCGCGCGGTCGCGGATCGCGAAGGTCGTCGAGGCCTACGCCAAGCGATGAGCGCGCTCGCGAGGGTCGCGGTCGTCGGCGTGGCGGGGCGCATGGGCCGCGCGATCGTGCGCCTCGCCCACGAGGGCGGCGTGTCGGTGGTGTTCGCGGTCGATCCAGGCGCCGCCGGGCGCGACGTCGGGGAGCTCGCCGGGATCGGCGCGCTCGGCGTCGCGGCCTCGGCGTCGTTCGACGGCCTCGCCGGCAGCGGCGCGCAGGCGGTGATCGAGCTCGCGTCGCCCGAGGCCACCGTCCTCACGGCGCGCGCTGCCGCGTCGGCGAAGGTCGCCCTCGTGAGCGGGACCACCGGGCTCCACGCGGCCGCGTCGTCGGCGCTCGACGAGGCCTCGCGCGCGACCCCCGTCCTCTGGGAGCCGAACATGAGCGTCGGCGTGCACGTCCTGTCCGCGCTCGTCCGGCGCGCGGTGGAGGCGCTCGGCGCGGGCTACGACATCGAGATCGTCGAGGCGCACCACGGCAAGAAGGCCGACGCGCCGAGCGGCACCGCGACGCGCCTCGCCGAGGTCGCGAAGCAGGCCCGGGGCGCGGGCGCGTACCTCGTGCACGGGCGCGAGGGGCGGCCAGGTGCTCGGAATCCAAGCGAAATCGGCGTACACGCGGTGCGCGGCGGCGACGTCGTCGGGGACCACACGGTGATGCTCCTCGGCCAGGGGGAGCGCGTCGAGCTCAGTCATCGCGCGAGCTCGCGCGATCTCTTCGCCGCGGGCGCGCTCCGCGCCGCGGCGAAGATCCACGCGCTCCCGCCCGGCCGCTACACGATGACCGACGTGCTCGGGCTGTAGCCGAGTCGGCGGGCGCGGGGCCTTCGACCGCGCGAGAGCCGTCCGCGGCGGACGGCTCTCGCCTCGCCGTCCCGGCGAGGCTCACGGCTCCCCGCCCTGGAGGAGGCGTGGCGCCTCGCGTGCGACGCCGTCGCGGCTGCGTCGGCGCGCAGAGTCGATCCTCGACGCCGATGAGCTCAGTGCGAGAGGCCGGGGGCGCC
>JAEUKG010000489.1 GCA_016794325.1 Myxococcales bacterium
TCGATCGCCTTCGAGAGCGACTTCTGCCACGCGGCGGCGTCCTTGGCGGTCTTGTGCTCCGCGAGCACCTTCTTCACCGCGGCGACGTCCACGCCGTAGCCCGCGGCCCACGGGCGCTCGAGGAGCGCGACGGCCTGAGCCTGCGCGGCCTTCGCGCGCGGCTTCTCGGCCTCGGGGAGCTTGTCGAACCAATCCATCGAGCCGAGGAGCTTCACCAGCGGGCCTCCCCCGGCCGAGTAGAACGCGGCGCTCGACCCCTCGGTGAGCCGGTAGAGGAGCTCGGGGTTGCCGACGGGGCTCGTCGACGCGAAGAGGTGCTTCGTCCACTCCGACTCGGCGCTTCGGAACGTCGCGCGGGTGGAGAAATGCACCTCCTTGCCCTTCGCCTCGAGGCCGAGAGAGAGCTTCTCGAAGTCGTCGAGCGCGCGCTCGAGGGCGGCGGCGGACTTCTTGTCGTCGTCGCTCGTCGGGGTCGGGGGCGGAGCCGAGGGATCGACCGCGGCCGCCTTGGTGTCGGCCGACTTCGCGATCGCGTCGTGCAGCGTGCGACGGAGAGGGCGCATGTAGACCTCGACGCTCATGTCCACACCCGGCAGCTTGGGGCCCGTGCGCAGCCACGGCGCGAGGTCGGCGAGGCCGCGCGGAGAGCCGCACACCGCGGTCGGCGCCGGCTTGTCGTGGAGCTCGCACACGAGCTCCTTCTCCTTCTCCTTCGCCTTCGGCTTCCCCGCGCCGTCGTCGGGCGGCGGCGCGGCCGAGGGATCGCTCGGATCACCGTCGCCGTCGGGCTTCTTCTTCTTCTTGGTCAGGGTGTAGCGGGACTTCTTCTCGGCGACGTCGTACTCCTTGCGTGCAGCCTGCAAGAATCGGCCGGTGTCTTGGACGGGGACGACCGCGGCCCAGTCGGCGGTCTCGTCCCCCTCGGACATCGACGCGGCGGCGTCGGCGGGGCGCGAGAGGTCGAGCACCGCGAGGATCTCGCCCGCGGACTTGAGCGTGTCGGACTCGGCGGCCTTGGCCGGGTCGACGCCGAAGAGGAGCCCCCACGCGAGGAGGTTCTCGACGTGCACCCACGCGACGGTGTTCGCGGGGCGTCGGGCGGCGGCCTCCCCACCGCCACCGGCGGCCTCCTTCGCCGGCAACCCCCCGAGGGGCGCCTTGGAGACGGCGCCGCCCCGTCCGCCGCACGCGACGACGGCGAGGAGGAGGACGGAGAGCACCCAGGGGGCGGTTCGACGCATGGCTCCGTTATACGCGCGAAGCGCTCCGCGCGTCCCTCCGCCCGCGACACCCGAGCGCGCCATGAAGTAGAGTGGCGGCCATGATCCCTTCGCCCCGATGGTCCGCGCTCGGCGCAGTCGCCCTCCTCACCGGCCTGGCCGCTTGCGACAAGCCCTCCGCGCCCGCCCCCGCGGGCTCGGCGTCGGCCGCGGCGAGCGCGGCGCCGACGGCGAGCGCGACGCCGAGCGCCACGGCCACCGCCGCCGCGAGCGCCGCGGCGAGCGCGACCGCGGCGCCGGCGGCGTCGTCGACGACCTCCCAGCTCACCGGGGACGCGAAGGACGTCGTGCTCACCGTGCGCGAGCCGGACAAGGAGCCCGAGAAGACGGTGAAGGTCACCGCCGGCGGGACGGTCACCGTCTTCCTCCCCGACGCCGCCGGCGAGGTGTGGACGTACGAGAGCGGCGACAAGACGCTGGGCAAGCCCAAGGAGCAGGTGATCCCGGGCTTCGCGCCCGGCGTGAGCGGCCACGAGTTCAAGTGGGTGCTTCCCGCTGCGATGTTCAAGTCCGGGGCGAAGCACAAGGCCACGTTCGCCGCGAAGAAGGCCGGCAAGCGCGGCGCGACGTTCGCCCTCAACCTCGAGGTGCTCTGAGCGCGCGAGGCTCGAGCGCGGCCGCGCCACGGGGTGAGGTCGGCGGTCGTCGCGCGAGGCGCGGGGGCGCTTCGCTCGTCGCGGTCGCGGTCGCGGTCGCGGTCGCGGTCGCGGTCGCGGCTGCGCCTCGAGTCGCGCGAGCGCAGCAGGCGATCATCTCGATGCCCTCCGCGGACGTGACTCCGAAGGGCGAGCTGTTCGTCATGCAGGAGTCGCAGGTGCGCTTCTGGCAGCCGAAGCCCTACTGGAACTCGACGCACTTCTACTGCTTCGGCGTCGACGGCACGACCGAGATCGCCCTGACCCTGTTCAACGTCGGCGTGCCCTCCACCGGGAACGCGACCCTGGCGAACGGAGCGAAGACCGTGGTGCCCGTCCTCGCCGGCGCGCTGCCGGACGCGGAGATCAAGCTCACCGCGGGTCTGATGGCGCTCTTCTCGCTCGAGCGCCGCGGGGTCGGCTACTGGTCGTACGGTCACGTGAGCGGCCGGGTGCCGTGGCTCCGGACGCGGCTGGCCGGCGGCGTGAGCGTCGCGACGGAGCAACTCTACGAGCGCAAGCTCGCGACGTTCATCGGCTCGCTCGAGCAGCCCCTCGGCACGGAGAAGCTGAACCTCGTCGCCGAGTGGTTCTCGGGCGAGCACGACCTCGGCAACTTCATCTACGGCGTGACGTTCCACCCGAACCACACGTGGATCTTCGTCGTCGGGCACAAGATCCCGACCAACGGAGAGCTCGGCAGGTCGAAGATGGCGCTCGTCGGCGAGGTCGGGCTCTTCTTCTGACGCCCTCGCCGTCAGTCGCTCCGGGCGACGGTCTTGGGGGCGACGACGACCACTCGTCGATCCACGACGTCGTGCGGCTTGCGGGGGAAGCTGCCGTGCAGCCTGAGCTCGTAGCGGCCGGGGCGTCGCGCGTCGATCGAGGCCGCGAGGTCACCGCGGTAGACGAAGACGCGCTCGTCGGAGACGTCATCCGGCGAGCCCTCGGGGGCGAGGACGAGCCAATATTGATCGACCGCGCGGCCCTGGATGGGGCGGTCGAAGGAGACGCGGACGCGGCCGCCCTCGGCGACGACGTCCTCCGCGACGTGCATCGAGGGGCGCTCCGCGCAGCCGGCGGCGAGCCCGAGCGCGAGGACGACGGCGAGCTTCTTCATGGTCCGACCTCCTCAGCCGAAGACCGCGAGGGCGGAGAGCCCGAGCACGAAGGCGATGGTGGCGATGGCGATGACGGTGGCGGCGCGGTCTTGCATGGTTCGAGATCCTCCAGAGGGAGCGGATCGCAAACCGCGTGCCGTGGGTCGAACGGCGTCGCCCGCGCGGAATCGCTCGCGACGTCGCGGAGGCACGGCGACCTCGGGTGTGTCGCCTCGCGGCACCGCCGCAAGTTGCGACAGTCAGCGCCTCGATCTCAGGCGCGGGGGCGCACGTTCTCTTTGACCCAGGCGATGATCTCCTCGAGCCGAGTGCCGGGGGTGAAGATGCCCTTCACCCCGGCCTCCTTGAGCTTCGCGAGATCGTCGTCGGGGATGATGCCGCCGCCGAAGACCACCACGTCGGTGGCTCCCTTGTCCTTGAGCGCGCCCATCACCGCCGGGAAGAGGGTGTTGTGAGCGCCGCTCATGATCGAGAGGCCGACCCCGTCGACGTCCTCCTGGACCGCGGCGTTGGCGATCATCTCGGGCGTCTGGTGGAGGCCCGTGTAGACCACCTCGAACCCCGCGTCGCGGAGCGCGCGGGCGACGACCTTGGCGCCGCGATCGTGGCCGTCGAGGCCGGGCTTGGCGACGAGGATTCGGACCTTGGGTTCGGTGGACGCGCTCATCGGTGCGCTCCATAGCACATCTTTCGAGGGATCACGGCCCCCCCGGCTTGATCCAGGCCGCGTCGTCGAACACCGCTACCGGGCCCCGCTCGTCGTCGCGGAGGCGGGCGATGACCGCCCGATCGCGCTCGGGATCGAGGAGCCGGGTGGCGATGCGCGGGGCCTCGACCTTCTTGTCCTCGGCGTGCTCGTTGTCGGTCCAGAGCAGGTGGTAGCCGAAGGTCAACGCGGGCTTCTTCTCGCCGGCGTCGAAGCGGACGACGAGGCGCGCGATCATCCCGAGCCGGGTCCAGCCGTTCACGCAGACGAGGCGCCGGTTCTCGCGCAGCACCGGGAACATCGGGGGCTTGTACGACTCGCCCTGGTTGGAGAGCAGGTTGCCGACCGAGGCGTAGACGGGGACCTTGCGCGCGTCCTTCGTCGCGTGGACGAACATGGGCGAGACGATGTGCGGGTGGTGGATCACCACCGCGTCCGCCCCCGCCTCGGCGGCGTATTTCCCCATCTCCGTCATCGCCTTGAGCTGCGGCACGTACTCCTCGCCGCCGTGCATCACCGCGATGGTCGCGTCGCAGTCGCGCTTGGACCGCGCGACCGCCGTCTTGACCTTGTGGTAGCCGGCCTTGTTGAAGCCCGCGCGCGCCAGCCGGTGGTCCTTGTTGCAGCTCGTCTCGGAGTTCACGATCGTGGTCCACGCCACCACGCACACCTTCCGGCCCTCCTTCTCGGCGACGACGCGCGGCCGGAAGGGGTCCTTGTCGTCGACGCCCGCCATCGGCAGGTCCGCGGCCGCGGTCGCGCGGAGGGTCTCGGTGAGGCCGACGTGCCCGGCGTCGCACGCGTGGTTGTTCGCGCCGGTGACCGCCGTGACGCCGCTCTTCTTGATCGCCGCGAGCCACTCGGGGCCGACGACGTAGGTGAGGCGCGGCGCGTGGGCGGGGTCGCCCGTCGCCGCCTCGAAGTTCGCGACCGTGGCGTCCGCGCCTTGGAAGAGCGGTGCGAGCGGCGCGAGGCCCGTCACCACCCTCTCGGGAGCGACGAGGTGCGGTCGGTGCGGGAGGAGATCGCCCGCGACGAGCACGGTCAGCTCGGCCGCCGGGAGCGGTGGCGCGGGCGCCTTCACGACCGGTGCCGACGCGCTCGCTGCGGGTGAGGTGAGCGCAGCGACGGGCGCCGGCTCGACGGGGCCCTCGGCTCGGCGCGCCCCGCATCCGAGCACGGCGAGGCATGCGAGGGCGCCGAGGCGAGCGAGGGGGGACATGTAGGCACCTATCCCACACGCGCCAAGCGTGGAAAACTTTTCGGCAAAGCGGCGCGACCCGGTCCGGGGATCGCCCTCCCGAAATTGGGCAGCATGCTGCCTATTTTCGAGGCCGGGGGATCGCCCTCCCGGAATCGGGCAGCATGCTGCCTATTTTCGAGGCCGGGGGATCGCCCTCCCGGAATTGGGCAGCATGCTGCCTATTTTTCGGACCGGGCTACCGGCGCGCCGTCGGCTTGGTGAGCGGCTTGATCGAGAGCGCCGAGGTGTCGACGCTCGCGCCGCTCTTGCCCCAGAGGACGACCTCCCCGCCGCGGGCCGTCGTCTCCGGGAGGGTACCCCAGAGCTTCGCGCCGCCGACCTCCGCTTCGATCTTCGTCCCTCGTACGACGACCTTCACGTGGGTCGGGCTCGTGAACGGGGCGTCGACCGGGGCGGACATGTACGCCTCCTGGCCCACCTCGTCGGTGGAGACGAGCGCGACGCGCGGGCCGTACGGGCCGGCTGCGTCGAGGACGATGCGGGCGCCGCGCAGCGCGTCGCGCGCGAGCGTGGTCCGCACGCCGATCCCGCCCTGACCTCCGGTGACCGAGAGATCCGCCTCGAGGACGAAGTCGTCGGCCGGCGCTCGGGCAGCGATGGCGTCGTAGCCGCGCGTCCCGCGCGCGACCATGCGTAGGCGCGGCCCCGGCGTGGCGGAGGCGCCCGGCGTACCCCGGAGCCGCGCGAACGAGAGCGGCCCCGCCGCCCACGGGCCCTCGGCGGTGAGCGGAGCACGCGCCGCGGGCAAGACGGCGAGCGTGACGGCGGCGCCGTCGCGCGTGATCGCGCCGAGGGCCCCGGGACCCGTCCGCTCGAACGCGAAGACGTGACCGCCGAGGCGCATGGACGTCACCGAGCCTTGCGGAGACAGCCGCACCTCGGTCGCCGCGATCCCCTCCTGCGAGGCGTCGGGGCGGGGCTTTCCGAGCGAGATCGCGAGGCCGCCGGCCTGGGGCCGCGCGAACGACGCGAGCACGCCGAGGGCGTCGCTGAGGAGCGCGACGGACCGGGGCTGCCCGGCGACGCTGCGCGCGAGCGCCCAGTCGAGGGCGCGCGGCGCGTCGAGGAGGAGGAGGTGCACCGCGGCCGTGACCGCCGCCTCGGGCGTCGCGTCGGCGACGGCGCCGAAGGGTCGCGGCGCGTCGGCGAGCCGCAGGTCCTCCTGGGCCGCAGCCCGGAGCTCGACGCGGTTCTTGAGCGCGCGAGCGGTGAGCCAGCGCGCGAGCTCGAGCGCGGTGTTGGCGAAGACCGGGTCCACCGGTCCCGGCTCGACCTCCTCGCCCCACGGCCCGGGGAGCACCGCCGACGACTCCAGGTCGGACGGGAGCGCGACCACGTCGAGCCGCGACACCAAGCTCGGCGCGGGATCGCCGAACGCGATGGCGCCCGCGCCTTCGCGCAGGAGCGGCACCCGATCGACGAGGGCTCGGACGTGGGCCACCCGCGCCTCGTCGGCCTTGCCGGTGTCGAGCACGAGGAGGCCGCGCTCGACGAAGAGCGCGCGCCGCCCGCCCGTCATCCCGAACGCGTCGGCGAAGTCCACCCGCGCGGTGGGCCCCTCGCGCG